>JAYUVL010000141.1:0-24556 GCA_043754075.1 Cytophagales bacterium
CCGACAAGAGGTCTTGCCCGACCCAACCCTGCCCCATATCAAACGCACCGACCCATCTACCGAGGTGGACAAGCTGACCACCACCACCCCAAAACCCGAAAAACCCCGGTTGAACCCCTTGTATTTTGTCTTTGACGAGGACGAACTTACCGCCGAGGATGTGAAAACGATCCGCACTGCCGCTGATTACATCAAATATGGCTATAACATTGTAATTGAGGGCCACACCGATAATTTCGGGTCCGAGGAGTACAATTCGCTGCTTTCCCTCAAGCGTGCCCAGCGCATCAAAAAGATCATGGTGGAAAAAACGGGGGTTCCCGCCGACAAAATAGCCGTAATTGCGCTGGGTGAAACCCAACCGGTGGTGGCCAATACCAGCCCCGAAAAACGCCAATTGAACCGTCGCGTAGAAATCAGAGTGGTGGACTGACCTCCACCACTCTCACCATTCGTTGGTTGCTGGCCACGCCAATGTTTCATGGGTACGTCTTTACCTACAGAGGCATCCGGACCCCCTTGAGAGTGAAGCCCACTACCCAATTCACCCGCAACTTTTGCACTCCCCCCGATTTATCTTGTTGGGGGAGCGGGTAAAGTCAATTCGCCAAGCAATCAAGTCCTTCCTCCTTGAAAAGCTCAATTCCCCTACCAGCAGTTGCCCACAGTGTATATAACCGAGTCAGCTGGGCAACGGCCCATCCGCAAGCCATTGTGAACAATAAGGCTAGCATCGGAAAGAGCCATTCAACCACCCAATGTCAAGCCGTGGCGAGCCCAAAGTAGGCCAACCACAACGTTTACAACTTACTCTCCTTGCGCTTGCCCCCACTCTGCAAATTTATAGTTGAACAAAGCCGAAAAGTTCAAGTAAAATTTTTGCGAAAAGCTATCTAAATTATTCGCTGTCAATTATTTACGGGAAAAAATTGCAAAAATTTTGTAGTACGAAAAAAAATACGGTTCTTGCATAACGAGCCAACATTGTACTGACCAGTAGTAGCCTATGAACAACCGAAGGACATTTCTAAAAACCGCTGCCACAGCCACCGCAGCCACGGCCCTCGGCCCGCTGATCGTGTGGGGGCGGCACAATTCTCCCAATGAGAAAATCGTGGTCGCTGCCATGGGCACCAACAGCCGGGGCGCTGAGGTGATCCGCAATTTCGCTGCTCAGGAAGGCGTGGAAGTGGCCGCCATTTGCGATGTGGACGAGCGGGCCATTGCCAAGGGCATTGAGTTTACCAAACAAGGGCAGGCCAAAGCCAATCCCAAAGGCGAAAAAGACATTCGCAAGGTATTGGACAACAAGGACATAGACGTGCTCATGATTGCCGCGCCCGATCACTGGCACGCCCCGGCCACTATCATGGCCTGTGCAGCGGGCAAACACGTGTATGTGGAAAAACCGTGCGGGCACAACCCCCGCGAAGGCGAACTGTGCGTGGAAGCTGCCGCCAAACACAACAAAGTGGTGCAAATGGGCAACCAACGGCGGTCATGGAATGTGGTGCAAGAAGGCATTGCCGCCCTACACCAAGGGGCGATCGGCAAGGTTTATTTTGCCCGCTGCTGGTATGCCAATGGCCGCAAAAGCATTGGCCACGGCAAGCCAGCCCCCGTGCCCAGTTGGCTGGACTACGATCTGTGGCAGGGCCCTGCCCCGCGCCTGCCCTTCCGCGACAATTTGGTGCACTACAACTGGCACTGGTTTTGGCACTGGGGCACCGGCGAAGCCTGCAACAACGGCACGCACGAACTGGATGTGGCCCGCTGGGGCCTGCAAGCCGACTTCCCTACCCGGGTCACTGCCGCAGGTGGGCGCTATGCCTTTGCCGATGACTGGGAAACGCCCGATACCCATACGGCCACTTTTGAGTTTGAGGGTGGCAAAATGATCAGTTGGGAGAGCCGCAGTTGTGCCCCTTTTCCCATTGAGGGAGTTGGGCGCGGGGTGCAGTTCTTTGGTGAAACTGGCTCGCTCATCATGCGTGACAACAACTATGTGATCTTGGACATGGCCAACAAAGTGGTGAAAGAGGCAAAAGACACGACAGCACAAACCAATTCTATCGATAAAACTGGCCCCGGGCAACGACTTGACGGAATGCACATCCAAAATTTCTTGGCCGCCACCCGCGACCGCAGCGTCAAGCTCAATGCGCACATAGCCGAAGGCCACAAGAGCGTGCTGTTGTGCCACTTGGCCAATATTGCCTACCGCACTGGCGACACGCTGAACTGTAATCCCCGCAACGGCCACATTGCCAACAATGAAGCCGCGATGGCCCTATGGCAACGCACTTACGAAAAAGGGTGGGATCCCATCGTCTAAAACATGGTGCCCGAACCCAACCAGCGAAATCTGTCATGAAAATCATTTTAGTCTTCGATAGTTCCGAAACCTCATTTTAGCGATGCAACACTTGAATATCGTACTGGTTTTGTTGGCATGGCTGGTCAGTCATGCCAGTTTGGCCCAGAAATTTAGCAAGCACTTACCCGAAATGCCGGGCGTGGTTTCCTACACTTACCGCAATGAACTGGGCAAAGATCCCGCTGCCGCCTTGGATCAGATCAAGGCAACGGGCATCACCAACATCGAGCTGTCCAATCTGTTTGGCAAGACTGCCGCCGAGTTTCGGGCCCTGCTTGATGCCCGAGGGATGCGCTGCACCAGCTTTGGGGTCAGCTATGACGAGATGAAGAACCAACTGGACGCGGTGATTGGCAAGGCCAAAACCCTGGGGGCGGAGTTTGTGCGCGTGGCTTGGATCCCGCACGAGGGCAAGTTCACTTTGGCCCGTACCCAAGAAGTGGTCGCCGATTTTAACCAAGCGGGTAAAGCCCTTAAAGCGCAGGGCTTACAGTTTTGCTACCATAACCACGGTTTTGAGTTTGAGCCCCACGCAGATGGCACGCTGTTCGACTATTTGGTGCAAAATACCGATGCTGACAATGTGGGTTTTGAACTGGACATTCTCTGGGCCCATCTGCCCGGCCAAGATCCCGCCGCCCTGCTGCGCAAATATCCCCGGCGGTTCCTGCTCATGCACGTAAAGGACTTAAAAAAGGGGGTGACAGCCAATCAGAAAGGGCAAACTGCGCCAGAGAATGTGGTGGTGGTGGGCACTGGTCAACTGGACATAAAAAAGATTTTGAAAGCCGCCAAAAAAACCCGCATCAAGTATTTTTACCTTGAAGACGAGCATCCCGAAGCGGCCAAACAAGTACCTGCCAGTTTGGATTTTCTACGGACGTTGAAATAAGCCGGTGACTGGCTCCGCCCGGCGATCATGATTGACAAACCGCAAGCCCAGCCCCAGTGCATTTCTGGGGCTGGGCTTGTGTACCCAAACCGGGCCCGAACAGCGCTAAGCTGCCGGGACTGGCCCAAATCACGATTGGCGATATTTCACCTCAACGGCGTGCAGTTCAATCAACGGTTTGAGGAAAGCCTCGAGTTGGTTCATGTCCAATTGGCTCGCTGCGTCACACAACGCCTGGGCCGGATTAGGGTGCGCTTCCACAAACAGGCCATCTACCCCCGAAGCAACCCCCGCCCGGGCCAGTACGGGCAAAAACTCCCTGGCCCCACCTTTGGCATCGGCACTGGGAATGCCGTACTTGCGGATGGCGTGGGTCACATCGAACACCACCGGATAACCGGTGCGGTTCAAGTGATAGAAACTGCGGGGATCGACTATAAGGTCATTATAGCCAAAAGTATAGCCCCGCTCGGTGAGAATGATTTGATCATTGCCACTGTCCACGCATTTTTGGGCCGGCTTGGCCATGTTGTCCGGGGCGAGAAACTGCCCATGCTTGATGTTTACCACCCGGCCTGTTTTGGCTGCGGCCACCACTAGGGTAGTTTGCATGCACAAATAAGCGGGAATCTGGATCACGTCAAGCACTTCGGCAGCGGCGGCGCACTGCTCAGGGTAATGCACATCGGACAGGACCGGAAAACCAAACGTTTCTTTGATTTTTTGGAGCATTTTCAGTCCCTCGTCCAGCCCTGGCCCCATATAAAAGTCCAGCGCGCTGCGGTTGTCCTTCATAAATGACGATTTGTAGATCACGGGGAGGTTGAGCCTTTCACTCACTTGCTTGAGCTTATCGGCAGTCCGCATCATGATGCTTTCTTCCTCGATCACACATGGGCCAGAGATGAGGAACAGTTGATCGGCACCACAATCGATGTTTCCAACTTTTACTATTTTCTTGGTCATCTTACAACAAAAATATTAGCCAAAAGAAAAATATGCCATAAAAAAGCACTATCGGTCAAAAAATGAATAAGGACATACCCAAGTTGGTATGCCCTTATCCCACAAGAACAAAGTTAACTAAAAACCACTGATTGGCCCAAATACTTTGGCAAATCTTGTCCCCTATACCTTAACGGCCAACATGGTGATGTCGTCGCGCTGCTCGTGGCCATCGGCTTGATACTCCCGCAAGACATCCTCCAACAGTGTGCCTTGCTCGGCCAAAGACAGGTGCTGGTTGGCGGCCAAAGTAGCAACGAGCCGGGCCGATCCAAACCGCTGCCGCTCCACGTTGGAAGCATCCATGTAGCCATCGGTAGCCATGTAGAGCGTACTGCCCTCCTCAATCCGGACAGTATGTGGGGTGTAGGCGTAAATCAAGTTGGCATCCACCCCGCCAATGGGCACCCGGTCAGCCTTGAGCGTGTGGATTTGACCATCAACGGTGTACCAGAGCGAAATCTTGGCCCCGGCAAATTTGAGACTGATAGTGCCATCTTCCCATGTCTCGATGCAGCACAAGCCAATGTCCATGCCATCGCTGGTGGAGGCATCCTGTTGCTTGAGTGAATGCCGGATGTTGGCATCCATGTTTTCCAGTACTTTATGGGGGGTATAAATATCTTTTTCGTTAATGATTTGGTTGAGCAGGGTGTTGCCAATCATGGACATGAACGCCCCCGGGACACCGTGGCCCGTACAATCCACCACGGCAATAAAACGTTTGTTGCCCACTTTGCTGAACCAGTAAAAATCGCCCGAAACCACATCCTTTGGTTTATAGATGGTGAAATGCTCAACAAAATTGGCCGTCAATTGCGCTTCAGTGGGCATAATCGCCTTTTGGATGCGCTCAGCGTAACGAATACTGTCGGTGATGCGGATATTTTTTCGGTTCAATTCGGCGAATGCATCGCTCAGCTTTTCATTTTGTTCTTTGATTTGGGCCCCATTTGCTCGGATTTTTTCATACGCTTTGGTGATGATTAACTCGTTGGCAAGCATTTTATTATTGGCAACCTCCAATTCATGCTGGCGAAGTTGCATGGCCTCTTGGGTCGTTTGCAGCTCTTCCATGTTTTGGCGCAGTTCTTCCTCACTTTGGAGCAGCTGATCATTTTTTTCCAAAATCTCGTTCTGTTGTTGGTTTAACTTACGGTTGGCCCGTTGCTTCTGGACAAACCCAATGACCCCCAAGCCAATCACCAAACCTAGTAGGGCCATAATCCAATTGCCCAACCGACGCTGATCACGCTCCTTGTCCAAGTTGGCTTCCTGCAATTTCTGTTGTTCTTCCAGCAGTGAAATGGCAGCTTTTTGTTTTTCATCCTCCAACATTTTTTGCTTTAGCTCAAAATCGCCCGCCTCTTTGATCCGTTGCAACTCCAGGATTTCGCCATCGCGCCGGGCAGCCAACAACTGTTGGGAGGTTATATTGGCCGCCTGCAACAAACGGTTTTTTTCCAGTTCTTGGTTTTGGATACGGGTGGCCTGCAATTCTTGATCCCGGCTGAGCAGGCTCAACACCTGTTCTTGCTTTTCGGCCTCCAGTTCCAACTGCTTGAGGGCCAAATCTTGCTTTTCCTTTTCGGTCAGTAGCATCCTGATTTCGCTCTCCCGCTTTTCCACATCGAGCATGATCTGCAGTTGTTGCTGCTGAAGCTGGCTTTCGGCCGAGCCAACGCTGTCTTTGAGCGACTGATAATTTTTGAGAAAAGTCTGGGCCCCGCGAGAGTCCTTTTTGGCCAGATACACTTCAGACAGGAGCCGGTAACTTTCTTGCAGCACATCGGTGGCCCCTTGGGATTTGGCTAATCCAACGGCTTTGTTCAGGGCTTCCATCGCCTTGGGATGGTCTTTGCGACCAAAATGTGCGGCCCCGATCAAGTTTTGGATTTTTGCCTCTCCCTTTACGTCATTGGCCTTGCGCTTGAGGAGCAAAGCTTGGTCATAGTTCCAAAAAGCATTCTTGTAGTCCTTTGTCTCTTCGTAAATAATGCCCTGGTTGCCCAATGCATCGGCACGTTTGCTCAACCCTTGATCCCCCTTGGTGTATTGGTCATGAACGGCCAAGGAGTTTTTGAAAGCACCAATGGCTTCTTCGTATTTCCCTTGGCGCTGGTACAAAAAGCCCAGATCGGTCATCAGTTCGGCCACAGTGGAAAAATCGTGTTTGGCTTCGGCCAATTGCATGGCTTCCTTGCAGAAAGCAATGGCCTCCTCTATTTTGCCCCCCAGCTTGTCTGTGTTGACCAATTGTTCCAGTTCGGACAATATGCCCTTATAATTTTCCTGCTTCTTGTAAAAATTCAACAACTGCAAATAATGCTTTTTGGCGTTTGCATAATCTTTGATCAAAAAATAGGTATTGGCCACATTTTCCAATGCAGGGATGTACTTGGGGCTATTGGGCTGCTTTAGGGCAATGGCCAAGGCTTGGTTGTAATAGGATACGGCTTTTTCATAAGCGCGCTGTTGGAAATACAATTGGGCAATCTCGGTATTGGCCGCAAAACCGGTTGCCAGATCCAATTGAGTTTCAGCAACCAGCTTGGCTTGGATCAAGTAGTTGAGGGCAACGGAGACATTGCCCTGTGCGCGGCCGATCCGCCCAGCCAACAAAAAGCTTGCCGCCTTCCCCGGGCCATTATTGGTTTTGCCCGCCACCTGAATGGCCTCCTCAGCGTGTTTGAGGGCGTTCACGTAGTCGTTTTGCCGCAACCCTGTTTCGGCCATTTGGTGCAGGGCCTCTACCTTGGCCGAGTCGTTGGGCATGGCGGTTAGCTTGGCCACCACGACTCCATCGGCTGCGTGCTGGGCCTGAGCCAAATGACCCTGCCAGAGCGCAGAAAAAAGCAAGAGTATGTAAAAAAAACGCCCTTGGAAGCAATCAATAACGAATGATATAGGAGACATGGTTGTTCCTGCTTATTTAAAGAAAAAGGTGCACTCGGGGTCGCCGCGTGCGAAATCGTATTGGGGCACGGTAAAATCTATTTAATCAAAAACATCTCCAAAGGACAATTATTTATCGTATTACTTTGTAGCAGAACTTACATCCATTTAAGGTACTGGCACAACAGGCCACCACCCCGCACTTCCCTGACCAACAGGCAAAAAAGCCTATATTTGCCCCATGAAAGCACCCGATCTGCCCGATATGGGCCAATTGGTCACCGGAAAAAAATTGTTTTTTGCCTCCGATTTCCACCTTGGCTTCCCAGATCCTGTGGCCAGTCTGGCCCGGGAACGCAAAATTATTCGCTGGCTGGACAGCATTGCCCCGGAGGCTGGGCACATTTTCCTACTTGGCGATCTGTTCGATTTCTGGTTTGAGTACGGCCACGTAGTGCCCAAAGGCTTTGTGCGCTTTCAAGCAAAACTGGCTGAATTGGCCGACCAGCAGATTCCCATCTCTATTTTTGTTGGCAACCACGACCTGTGGATGTTTGATTATTTTAACCATGAGTTGGGGGTTGCGGTCTATAAAACCCCCCAGACATTTACCTGTGAGGGCAAACGCTTCCTGATCGGCCATGGCGATGGGCTGGGCCCCGGCGACCACTTTTACAAGCTGATCAAGCACGGGCTGTTCAATATACGCCCTCTCCAGTGGTTGTTTGACAAAGTCCCGCCTTTTTTGGGGGTCGGTTTGGCGCACGCATGGAGCAACAAGAGCAAGCAAAAGGGCACTCACCACTATTTTTTGGGCGAAAGGGAATGGCTCTGGCAGTATTGCCAGGAAGTGGAACAAACCGCGCACCATGACTATTATATTTTTGGCCATCGCCACCACGTGCTCGATCTGCCCGTGGCCAATCCCAATGGCCCGGCCGGTCGCTACCTGAATATTGGCGAGTGGATGAACTACTGCTCTTTTGCCGAATTTGATGGGCAAACCCTGAAGATCAACAGTTTCGAGGGTGAAAAACCGCTGCCCGGTGCGACAGAATAACACTTGGCACTAAGCCCGGCCAAACACAAAAACATCCATCCCAGCAAAGGGATGGATGTTTGTTTATACTGGCTAAACGCTGCCTAGTTGGGTGATTCTTGCGGTTCGGATTTTAAAACTGCTATCTTTAATTCCTCGCCTTCTCCTTCGTAGTCAGCCATCAGGATGTCGCCTTCGACTACATTGCCACGCAGTAATTCCTCGGCCAATGGGTCTTCCAAATAGCGTTGAATGGCCCGGTTCAATGGTCTCGCCCCGTATTGCGGATCGAATCCTTTGTCGGAAAGGAAGTCCTTGGCTTTGTCGGTGAGCTGCACTTGGTAGCCCAACGCCAACATGCGGCGGAACAATTTATCGAGCGACAGATCGATGATTTTGTGAATGTGTTCACGGCTGAGCGAATTGAATACGATCACGTCATCTAATCGGTTCAAGAACTCGGGCGTAAAAGCCTTTTTGAGCGCTGCCTGAATCGTTGTTTTCACCACATCATCTTGCTGGGCAGCCTTGGCCGAAGTAGTAAACCCGATCCCTGCCCCAAAATCTTTGAGATCGCGCACACCAATGTTGGACGTCATGATGATGATCGTGTTGCGGAAGTCCACCCGGCGGCCCAAGCCATCGGTCAACGTACCGTCGTCCAATACTTGGAGCAAGATATTGAACACATCGGGGTGTGCTTTTTCTATTTCGTCGAGCAGCAGTACGCTGTACGGCTTGCGGCGGATTTTTTCGGTCAATTGGCCGCCTTCTTCGTAACCCACGTAGCCCGGAGGCGCGCCCACCAAACGAGAGACAGAAAACTTTTCCATGTACTCGCTCATGTCTATGCGCACGAGGGCATCTTCGCGGTCAAACAGGTAAGTGGCCAGCACTTTGGCAAGTTCGGTCTTTCCTACCCCGGTCGGGCCCAAGAAAATGAAGGAACCGATAGGCTTTTTGGGGTCTTTCAAGCCCACGCGCGTCCTTTGGATGGCCTTGGTGAGTTTTTTGACCGCCTCGTTTTGGCCCACTACCCGGCTTTGCAGCTCTTCGGACATGTTGAGCAGTTTCTGGCCTTCAGTCTGGGCAACCCGGTTCACGGGAATGCCCGTCATCATGGCTATCACCTCGGCCACATTGTCCTCCGTAACGGGATATATCTGCTTACGGGTTTCGGTTTCCCAGCGGGTTTTGGCAATTTCGAGTTGTTCCAGCAGGCGCTTTTCGCGGTCGCGGAGCTGGGCGGCTTCCTCGTACTTTTGGCTTTTCACTACTTGGTTCTTCTGGCGCTTGATGTTCTCGATCTGCTCCTCCAACCGCGTAATGTCCTCGGGCACGTGAATGTTTTTGATGTGGACCCTCGCCCCGGCTTCGTCCATCACATCAATGGCCTTATCGGGAAGAAACTTGTCGCTTATGTACCGGTCCGACATCTTCACACAAGCCGCAATGGCCTCGGGCGAGTAGCTCACGTGGTGGTGATCCTCGTATTTGTTCTTGATGTTGGTCAGGATCTCGATGGTCTCCTCGGGCGTGGTGGCATCCACCATCACCATTTGGAAACGGCGGGCCAGGGCCCCATCTTTCTCAATGTATTGGCGGTATTCGTCCAAAGTGGTGGCTCCAATGCATTGCAGATCACCACGGGCCAAGGCAGGTTTGAACATGTTGGAAGCATCGAGCGATCCAGAAGCACCCCCTGCGCCCACAATGGTATGGACTTCGTCAATGAACAAGATAATCTCGGGCGCTTTTTCCAGTTCGTTCATCACCGCTTTCATCCGCTCCTCGAACTGGCCCCGGTACTTGGTGCCAGCTACGATCGAGGCCAGATCAAGGGTGACCACGCGCTTGCCAAACAGCACCCGCGACACTTTTTTCTCCACTATCCGCAAGGCGAGACCTTCTGCGATGGCCGTTTTGCCCACCCCTGGTTCGCCGATTAGGATCGGGTTGTTTTTCTTGCGACGGCTCAAGATTTGCGCCACTCGCTCAATTTCTTTTTCCCGGCCAATGATGGGATCTAATTTCCCGTCTTCGGCCATCCGGGTCAGGTCGCGGCCAAAATTGTCCAATACCGGGGTACGGGATTTTTCGGCAGTTTTGCCCTGTTCTCCGCGTCCGGCACCTCCCCCAAACATCCGATTGGGTTCGTCGTCATCTTCGTGGGTATCGGCCATTTCTGGGGCTGGGTTTTGAAGGTGATATTCCAAAAGTTGTTTCACTACGTCGTATGTTGCCTCAAATTTTGCTAGAATCTGGGTTCCCAAATTGTCTTCATCGCGCAAAATGGACAAAAGCACGTGCTCGGTTCCAATAATAGGTGATTTGAAAAACTTGGCTTCGAGGTAAGTTACCTTGAGCACTTTTTCTGATTGGCGGGTCAAGGGAATGTTGGCTAAATTTTTTACATTGTAGTTCGCCGTTCCTCGGGTAGCTCGCTCAATGGTTTCTTTGACATCGGCCAAAGAAATACCCAATTTTCGCAATAAAGTGAGGGCAAGATTGTCACCATCGCGGATCATACCCAAAATCAGGTGCTCCGTACCGATGTAATCATGGCCAAGCCGGAGGGCTTCCTCGCGGCTCATTGAAATAATTTCTTTAACTCTGTTAGAAAATTTCGCTTCCATTGCCCTGCGTCTGGTTACGTTTGGTCTGTCGTTTTGTAAATTTAAGAACTTTAGCCAAAAAACAAAATGAATGAAGCATTTTACTTTTAAAGGGCGTAAGATATTGAGCCTGTATTCAAGTATTGTTGGAGTTGGCGCAGATAAACGATTGCGTTTGGACCTTCACAGAACAACAAGTCGATAACGGAAAGGTTGTTGGCAAATTCACTGCCAAACAATTGATAATAAGAAGGTGTGCCCGCCGCAAGCCCATTTGGGAGATGTTCCAGTTGCCTAAAATCCAAAAAATCGGCGGGATAGCACTTTTGATAGGCATTGGATATGGCAAATTGGCTGGGCAAATTCAAATATTGCAGACAAATTGTCAGTAGCTCGCTGTTGAGGGCAAACAATGTTTCATGGCGGCGGTAAATTGCCCCGTGGAAGGCATCGGCATAAAAAGCGAAATAAGGGGCCTTGCCGTAAGCCGAGGCAATGCCGCGCCAGTGGATGTCGGGCCAGCGCTCGCAATAGGAAATGGGAATGACCGAAACGGATTGTTTGGTGTCCGACTGGCGCACCGGCACGGTCAAGCGCTCAACCCGCTGCGCCCCTCGGAAATAGCAGCGGCTCAGCGAAGTTTGCTTCACAAAATGTGCTTGTGCCTCAATGATCACCACCGGGCTGGCCAGCCACGGGCAGAAATAACTGATGGAGGGCAGATAATGAAGGTCGGTGATAATGGCCAAGCTAGCTAGTAAATGGTGGACGACAAAGTTACACCAAAACCATTTTGGCAGTCTTGGTGACCGATTAATTTGATTTACAAAGGTTTACCTCCGCTTCGGCCTCATTTCCGTTTTAAACTGGATTCACGTATTTTCGGCCTTGTCATCGGTGGCCCGAGGCTGTTGGCCAAAAAGATGCCCGAAGTCATTTTTTGGGCGCAAACCATGCCTAACTTTGACGGCGATTTACCACCGTGCCACGGTTTGGGCGTTTTTTAACTTTTAAATCCAATCTCCAAATGAAAGAAGTTTATATTGTTGCCGCCACCCGCACTCCCATTGGCAGTTTCGGTGGGATGTTCGCCAATCTTTCAGCCACCCAACTCGGAGCCATTGCCATCAAGGGAGCGGTGGCCAAGGCTGGGCTTGAGGCTGGGCAGATAGATGAAATCTACATGGGCAATGTGATTGCCAGTGGGCTGGGGCAAGCCCCGGCCACCCAAACCGCAATTTTTGCCGGGCTGGGCAATCGCATTCCGGCCACCATCGTGAACAAGGTATGTGCTTCCGGCATGAAGGCCATGATGTTCGCGGCCCAGCAAATCATGTGCGGCTTGGCCGATGTGGTGGTCGCGGGGGGAATGGAAAGCATGACCAACATCCCTTATTATCTGCCCAAGGCAAGGTATGGCTATAAATATGGCCACGGCGAAATTCTGGACGGCCTGCAATGGGACGGCCTCACCGATAAATACCAAGGTACGCTCATGGGCGTATCGGGAGACAACACGGCCAAGAAATTTTCGATTTCCCGAGAGGAGCAGGATCGTTTTGCCGTCCGATCCTACCAGCTTGCGGCCGCTGCCACCGCCAGCGGTGCATTCAAAGCCGAAATAGTGGGCGTGGAAGTGCCCCAGCGGAAAGGAGACCCGATCACCATGACTGAAGACGAGGAATACAAGAACGTTATCTTTGACAAAATCCCCGGTCTCAAACCCGTATTCACCAAAGACGGGAGCGTCACGGCGGCCAATGCCTCAACCATCAACGACGGGGCAGCAGCCACGATATTGATGAGCGGGGAAAAAATGCGCGAACTGGGCCTCACTCCCATCGCCCGAATTGTTTCCTTTGCCGATGCCGCCCATGACCCTGAATGGTTTACCACTGCCCCAACGATTGCCGCCCCGATTGCCCTCAAACGGGCGGGGCTGAGCATCGGCCAAATGGATTTTGTGGAAGTGAACGAAGCGTTTGCCGTAGTCGCACTGGCTTTCAATAAAGTACTGGGCGTGGACGAAGCCCGGGTAAACATCCACGGTGGAGCGGTTTCATTGGGCCACCCGCTGGGGTGCTCGGGCACGCGGATCGTGGTCACTTTGGCCAATATCCTGCACCAGAAAGCGGGTACGTATGGCCTAGCTGCCATCTGCAATGGTGGCGGTGGTGCCTCGGCCATGATCATTGAGCGAACCTAACCCCTATTCCCAACGCTGGCTTCGTTTGACACCAAGCGCAGGCCCATGTTGGGGATTCCAATACTATGCTCCTTTATGGGCCAAAACCAATCTGAGTTGAGAGTAGGTGGAATTCGACCAAGCCGATTTTCTCTTTAAACACCACCACTGACAAGCAAACCGGTTCTATTCCCATCTGACCTTAAGTTCATTCCAACTGTTCAATGCCACTCCATTGCGGAGCCCATTCTTGTTTAGCTTAACCTTATTGATACATGAAACTAGAGTCATTGATTGAAGCAGCTTGGGACAACCGAGCTTTGTTGAATGAAAAAACCACTATCGAGGCCGTTGAGCACGTGATTGCCGAGCTGGATGCTGGCCGCCTGCGGGTGGCCGAGCCACTGGGCAGCGATTGGCAGGTTCACCAATGGATCAAAAAAGCGGTCATCTTGTACTTTCCCCTGCGACAAATGGAAGTATTGGAAACCGGTATTTTTCAATACCACGACAAAATGAAGCTCAAAACCAATTATGCTGAGTTGGGGGTGCGCGTGGTACCTCCCGCTGTGGCCCGTTATGGGGCGTTTATCGAGCGTGGCGCCGTACTGATGCCCTCCTATATAAACATTGGGGCCTATGTGGGCGGTGGCACGATGGTCGATACTTGGGCCACGGTGGGCAGTTGTGCCCAGATCGGGCGCGATGTCCACCTGAGCGGGGGCGTGGGCATTGGGGGCGTACTGGAGCCCGTCCAGGCCGCCCCAGTAATTGTGGAAGATGGTGCTTTCATTGGGTCGCGGTGCATTGTGGTGGAAGGGGCCCGGATCGGAGCACAGGCGGTTCTGGGGGCCAATGTGGTGATCACTGGCAACTCCAAGGTGATCGACGTGACGGGCAGCCAGCCCGTTGAGTATCGGGGCTATGTGCCACCGCGATCGGTGGTGATCCCGGGCAGCTACACCAAACAGTTCCCGGCGGGCGAGTACCAAGTAGGGTGCGCACTCATTATTGGGCAGCGCAAAGCGAGTACCGATCTCAAAACTTCGCTCAATGAAGCCCTGCGAGAAAACAATGTGGCGGTTTAAAACTGCCCCAGCCCAATGAAGGGAGCCCGCCCGGAAAAAAGCCCGGCCAATTACGACTACTTCAAACAAAAACTTTAAATTTGCCCGTCTTAAACAAACCGCGTTTTTATGGCCTACGATAAAATTGTGCAATTGCTTGGCAACGAAGCTGATTCACTGCTCAACCACCAATCGGTTACCATCCCCAAAGAGCACCTCCACTTGCCCAATCCCCATTTTGTTGACCAAGTGTTTGTCCAGTCCAACCGTAGCCCACAAGTGCTGCGCAATTTGGCTTCTTTGTTCAACCACGGCCGTTTGGCTGGTTCGGGCTACCTGTCCATATTCCCGGTTGATCAGGGCATTGAGCACACGGCAGGCGCCTCTTTTGCCGCTAATCCCCTTTACTTCGACCCTGAGAACATCATCAAATTGGCCATTGAGGCCGGTTGCAATGGCGTGGCCTCCACTTTTGGCAATTTGGCCATCATGTCGCGCAAGTATGCCCACAAGATTCCTTTTATTGTAAAAATCAACCACAACGAACTGCTCACCTACCCGACCAAATATGATCAGATCATGTTTGGCTCAGTCGATGACGCTTGGAACTTGGGGGCTGCTGCCGTTGGGGCCACCATTTACTTCGGTTCAGATGGCGCCTCTCGGCAAATCCAAGAAGTATCAGCCGCCTTTGAGCGGGCGCACGAACTGGGCATGGCCACCATTTTGTGGTGCTATACCCGCAACAACGCCTTCAAGAAAGATGGGATTGATTATCACAACGCCACCGACGTGTCTTCACAAGCCACCCATATTGGCTCAACCATCCAAGCCGACATCATCAAGCAGAAACTACCCATCAACAATGGCGGCTTCAAAGCCCTTGGTTTTGGCAAATATGATGATCGGATGTATTCCCAATTGTCCACCAGTCACCCCATTGACCTGTGCCGCTACCAAGTGGCCAACTGTTACATGGGCCGCGCCGGATTGATCAACTCGGGCGGGGAGTCGGCCGGGGCGAGCGATCTGGTCGATTCGGTCAAAACTGCCGTGATCAACAAGCGGGCCGGTGGCATGGGCCTCATCCTGGGCCGCAAAGCCTTCCAGCGACCCTTTGCTGAAGGAGTGGAACTCCTCCAAGCGGTGCAAGATGTTTATCTGGCCAAAGAAATAACTGTGGCCTAGTTTTTCTAGGACAGCCCAACCAACCTACCTCGGTTGGGCTGTCCACTTTTTTTGATCCCAGTGGACCAACGGTTCTTACATTCCTCTTTTTTCATTTAATAAATCACCCAATGAGCTGGTTCAGGCGGCAGGAAAAAGGCATTACCACCCCCACTTCGGAAAAAAAGGATGCCCCCGAAGGCGTTTGGTACAAAACCCCGAGCGGCAAGATCATCCACATGAAGGAGCTGCGAAACAATTGCTACGTCAGCCCCGAGGATGATTACCATGTCAAAATTGGATCACGGGAATACTTTGAAATTATTTTTGACAACAACGATTTTGTCGAAATTGCCGGGGACATTGTTTCTGGCGATCCCCTCCAGTTTACTGATACCAAGCCCTACAAACAACGTTTGAACGATACCCGCCAAAAGACCGACCTCAATGACGCCGTCCGGGCTGCCCACGGCAAGATAAACGACCTGGACTTAGTGGTTGCTTGTATGGACTTTGACTTTATCGGCGGCTCGATGGGCTCGGTAGTAGGCGAAAAAATTGCTCGCGCTATTGATGTGGCCTTAGCCAAGGGCTTTCCCTTGTTGATCATTGCCCGGTCAGGTGGGGCGCGAATGATGGAAGCAGGTTTCTCGCTCATGCAAATGGCCAAGACCTCGGCCAAACTGGCCCTGCTCTCTGAGGCAGGCATTCCCTACATCTCGCTCATGACCGACCCGACCACCGGCGGAGTGTCGGCTTCCTTTGCCATGCTCGGCGATTTCAACATCGCCGAACCGGGCGCATTGATCGGGTTTGCTGGCCCACGGGTTGTCCGCGAAACCATTGGCAAAGATCTCCCCAAAGGTTTTCAAACGGCCGAATTTGTGCTGGAACACGGTTTTCTGGATTTCATCATTGACCGTCGCCAACTCAAGTCCCGCTTGACTTTACTGCTCAAAATGTTACAATAACCCGCAATCACTGTCTTGCATTTGGGGTTTTCCCCCAATAGTACTAAATTTGGGGCAATGAAAGGGGCATTAGCTCAGTTGGTTCAGAGCATTACCTTGACAGGGTAGGGGTCATAGGTTCGAATCCTATATGTCCCACTTTTCAGCCCAACCCCCACCTACAGGGGTTGGGCTTTTTTCTGCCCCGGGCGGCTGTTATTCCTTTCCAACCTTTGGTCTTTTGTCCTGCTGCCATTATTGCTGGGCATCAGCGCATGGCATAAAGCGTCGGCCAATGATCCAACAAACTACCCAAACAGTTGTACTTTATTCTCCGAAAGTAGCACGACCGCTCTTAGCATTATTTGGTTTGATCGTTACACGGCGGAAGTCTTCACTTTGAACGGAGGCTTTACTTCTAGTCCGCGCCCAAAATCAGAGCATTATCCGTGGCCCGGCCTGTATTTATGCGCTCGGGATCGGTTGTCAAAAGGAAGTTTTCTGCCAAAATCAAGGAAATTTTCAAGTAAAAAAGCCTCCAATCTGATTTTTAAATTGCTTTAACGAATTTACGATCCAGCCTATCGAATTAGTTGAAATCCTACATTTTGATTCATTTACTTTGTAGCAGAGTAAAAGTTACTCTAAGATACTTTTAAGGATTATTTGGTTTAATTGTAATGGATGAGGCCTTTCCCTTTGGGATCGGCCTCATTTTTTTGTCCCCGCTCCCCGCTGTTCCCAGATCGGAAATCTTGGTGTAAATTTAAGCTTAATTTCACCAGCGTGATGAAAACCAGAGTATCGATCCTCGCCTTGCTCCTGATGGCCATATTGCCCGCTCATGGCCAAAACAACCCATCGGTATTGGCCACTGGCGAATGGTACAAAATAGCTGTGCCCCGGCACGGGGTTTATAAAATCGACCGGGAGCTGCTCCGCACCCTCGGCCTCGATGTGGCCCAGCTTGATCCGCGTAACCTCCGCCTGTTTGGCAACCCCGGCGGGATGCTGCCCCAACCCAATGCCCAGCCCCGGCCGTCCGACTTGGGCGAAGTGGCGCTGTGGGTGCGCGGAGAGGACGACGGTCGCTTTGATGCCGACGATTATGCTTTGTTCTATGCCCAAGGCCCCGATAAGATCACTTTTGATCCGGCCACGCGCCTCCTTAGGCAAGAGACCAACCTGTATGACGAAAACAATTATTACTTCCTGACCATCGGGCCCACACGCGGCAAACGCCCCGCCCGCCAAGCCGAGTTGGGCAGTGGGGGCGGCACTATCACCACCTTTGATGATTTTTTCCATTACGAAAAAGAACAAACCAATGTGGTTCGCTCAGGACGACAGTGGTTCGGCGAACGTTTCGATTTTCAGACCGACTTCACATTTCGCTTCCCGACCGAGGGACTAGTGCCCAACAGCACCGTGCGGGTAACCTCCGCCGTGATGGCCCAAGCCAATGCCGCCACCAGTTTTGCCCTCCAACTCAATGGCCAAGCGCTGGGCCGGCAAGATTTGGCTGCGTTGCCCATTTCCACCTATGCCCGCAAAGGCTTGGTGGCCACAAACGTGTTTAGCCTTATTGTTGATGTGCCGGCCAACAATGAGCTGGCCGTCCGCTTGACCTACCAAAAGGGGACTGCCACTTCCGCCTTTGGTCATTTGGACTACTTATCGCTCAATGTGCAACGCAATTTGCAGCTTTACAATAACCAAGTAACCTTCCGGGCTTTCCGCAGTTTGGAAATGCCGGCGGCCACCTATCGAGTGGGCAATGCCGGAGCCGACCTGCTCATCTGGGAGGTGACCGACCCCCAAAATATCACCGCCCAAGCCTTTCGGATCACGGGAAATGTGGCCGAATTTACGGTGGCCGCCAATGGCAGACTGCGCGAATACGTGGCCTTGCGCGGCAGCGAATTTGAGGTGCCCAAGACTTTGGGGCGCGTCCCCAACCAAAACCTGCGACAATTGGCCACCCCCGAACTACTGATCATCGCCCACGAAAATTTTCTGGCCGAAGCCCAGCGCTTGGCCAACTTCCGCCAGCGCAACGGCTTGACGGCTACAGTGGTCACGACCAAGCAGGTTTACCATGAATTTGCCTCCGGGCGGCAAGAGGTGTCGGCACTCCGCGATTTTATCCGCCACCTCTACCGCCAGTCACCCCGCTTGCGCTATGTGCTGCTCTTTGGCGATGCCTCGTTTGACTATAAGGATCGCTTGGTGGGCAACAGTAATTTTGTCCCCACTTATGAATCCCGTGAATCGCTCCACCCCATTTTCAGTTTTTCTTCCGATGATTATTTTGGTTTTTTGGATGACCACGAAGGTGAATGGGATGAGAACGGGGCCGACAACTACGATTTGGAAGTGGGCGTGGGCCGCTTGCCCGTCGGCAATGCCCGCGAGGCGGCCACAGTGGTGGATAAACTGATCCGCTATGAGCAAGTGGCCTCACAAGGGGATTGGCGCAACCGGGTGAGCTTCGTGGCCGACAACGGCGACTTCAACACCCATCTGATCGACTCCGATCGCTTGGCCGACAAAGTGGACACCGTGGGCCCAGTTTTTAACACCCGCAAGATTTTTATCGGGGCATTCCCCTTGGTGTCCACGCCCAATGGTCGCCGCTCGCCCGCCACCCGCGAGGCCATCAATCGACAAGTGTTGGACGGCACACTGATCATGAACTATACTGGCCACGGTAGCGAAACCGGCTGGTCGTCGGAAAGCATTTTGGACATTGGGCAGGTAAACAGCTGGCAAAACCTGGATCGACTGCCCCTCTTTGTCACCGCCACTTGTGAATTTGGCCGGTTTGACAACCCCGAGCAGCGTTCGGGGGCCGAATATACCGTGATCAGCCCTAGGGGCGGTGGCATCGCCATCCTGACCACCACCCGCCCCGTATTCTCGAGCACCAATTTTATTTTGAACGAGGCTTTCTACGGGGCGGTTTTTGCCCCGATCAACGGCCAAATGCCCCGGCTGGGCGATGTGCAACGGCTCACCAAAAACCGCAGTATTTCGGGTGTGATCAACCGCAATTTCTCCCTCTTGGGCGATCCTTCGCTCCGGTTGGCCTATCCAGCGGGCAGCGTGGTCTTGACCAGCGTGCAAATGCCCCGCACCGGAGCCGATACCCTCAAGGCTTTGGGCAAAGCCACTTTGCGCGGCGAAATCAGGACCGGAAATGTGTTTGATGCCAATTTCAATGGCACGGTGGACATCGAAGTGTTGGACAAGCGCTCCACCGTGCGCACCCGGGCAGATGGGGAGGACGACCCGATCGCCTTTTCCCAATTTGAGCGCACCCTCTTCCGGGGCAGTGCAACCGTGCGCAATGGCCGTTTCGAAGCCATTTTTACCTTGCCCAAAGACCTAGATTATACCTATGGCCAAGGGCGGATAGCCCTTTATGCTCGCGACAGCATCCGGAATGTGGATGCCGCCGGTTTCAAAAACAATGTCATTGTGGGTGGAACTGTCCCCAATTTTGTCCCTGACAATCAGGCCCCTACCGTCAGTTTATGGCTGGACAATGAACAATTTATCGACGGGGGCACGGTGCGCCCCAATACTCGCCTGCTAGCCCGTTTGCGCGATGACAATGGCATCTCAGTGAGTGGTCGGGGCATTGGTCGCGACTTGGTGGCCACACTCGATGGCAAAGAGACCTTTGTGCTCAACGACCAGTACAAGGCCGAACGTGACGATGCCAGCAGGGGTAGCCTCACGTTTGATCTCACCAACTTGGTCGAAGGCCCGCACACCCTCCAACTCAAGGCTTGGGACACCCACAACAATTCGGGCCAAGCTACCCTCCGATTTTTGGTGGAAAAAGAAGGCTTTGCCATTGATCGGGTATCGGTGTTTCCCAACCCCTACGCTCCAGCCAACGGATTGCTCAATTTTCGGTTCCGCCACAATAAACCGGGTGAAGATCTGCGTCTAACCCTCGATGTTTATTCCCCACTCGGGCAATTGGTCAGGCGGATTGAAACGGTGGATTACAATGTGCAGGCCGAAACCGAAAATCTGACTTGGGACGGACAAAGCAATGGTGGCACCCCCTTGGCCAATGGCCTTTATTTCTTCCGGCTCACCATCCAGCCCTTGCGCGAAAGCGGTAGCCCAGCCATTGCCACTGGCCGGTTGCTACTGCTCCGTTGAGTACCCCCTCTGCTGCGGTGGTGCTGATTGCCAATAAATGCTAAATTCATTCATTTTCTTGTCTTTTAGCGCAGAGTGCTTAACTTTGCGATTCAAAGTAGTTTGCAATTTATAAAACCCTCCGAACATGCAAAATCCTCCCTCCCTTTTTGAGCGGGCCAATCGTTGGCTGCGCGAATCGATCACCATTAAATTGGTGTCCATTGGGTTTCTAATACTGATGCTGATGATCCCCTCATTCATGATCGAGTCTTTGATCAGTGAACGGGACACGATGCGATCTGGCGCAATCGACGAAGTGAGCAGCAAGTGGGGCCGCCAACAGACCGTGGGGGCACTGGTGCTCACCGTGCCCTACTTAGCCACTATCCTGAACGAAAAAGGCCAACCGACCGAGACCACGGCTTATGCCCATTTCTTGCCCGAGCAAGTAAACATCAAAGGTGAGCTAACCCCAGAAACCCGCTACCGGGGCATTTATGAAGTGGTGGTGTACAATGCCCAGTTGAAGGTGAGCGGCCGTATGCCCCGGCCCGACTTCTCAGACTGGAGCGTTGCCCCGGAAAAAATCCTGTGGAAAGATGCCTTCGTTTCGCTGGGTATCAGTGATATGCAAGGCATCAAGGAAAACATTGCTCTTAAATGGGGACAAGGGGAGTTGGCGTTCGGCCCAGGGATCGAGACCAACCAAGTGTTCACTTCGGGGGTAAGTGCGCGAACGCCCTTGCTGCCCGCCACCAACCCGGCTGACACGCTGGCCGGTGTTCCTTTCTCCTTCAAGCTGGATCTCAACGGCAGCAACCTATTGTATTTTACACCTTTGGGCAGAGAGACCACCATAGCCCTGTCGTCCAAATGGGCCTCTCCCAGCTTTAGCGGTGCAGCCCTGCCCGACGAGCGCCAAGTAACCCCAGCAGGATTTTCGGCCCAGTGGCGGCGGCTCCACCTGAACCGCAACTACCCCCAGAAAATCCGGGGGAGCGTAGGCACCCAAGTAGCCGAGTCAGGCTTTGGCGTGGAACTGCTGGTCCCGGTGGATCAATACCAAAAAAGTACCCGATCGATCAAATATGCCATCTTGATCATCGGCCTCACGTTCATGGTTTTCTTCTTTGCCGAGGTGCTGAACAAAAAACGCATCCACCCCTTTCAATACATCTTGGTGGGTTTAGCCCTGTGCATTTTTTACACCCTGCTCATTTCACTGTCCGAGCACCTCGGGTTCAACTTGGCTTATTTTCTGTCAGCACTGGCCGTAGTAGGCTTGGTAACGGCATATTGCACCACCATTTTTGCCCATTTTCGGCTAGCCTTGCTCACGGGCGGCATTCTGGCCCTCCTGTATGGCTTTATGTTCACTCTCCTGCAATTGGAAGATTATGCCCTGTTGATGGGCAGTATCGGCCTGTTTTTAATCTTGGCCATTATCATGTACCTGTCCCGCCAAATAGATTGGTACGGTGGCGGGCAGGAAGACTAGCGTTTGGCCGGAAGAGGCAGCCGCAGTAGTTTCATCATTTTGAAGTAAATGTCCGTGTTTTCGTAAATCCCACCGAACAGCTCCGCGCCCGGCCCGTATGCATACACGGGTACGGGCACGGCGGTGTGATGGGTGGTGGAGAAATGGCCCTCTGGTTTACCCGCCAACAAATTGCCGCCGGTGAGCGTCAGGCCACCACATTCATGGTCAGCAGTGATTACGACCAAGGTTTCCCCGTCCTGTTCGGCAAAACGCAGCACTTCGGCAATGGTACGGTCAAAATCCAACATCTCGTCAATCACATATTGCAAATCATTGTCGTGCCCACCCCAATCGATCTGCGAACCTTCAACCATCAGGAAAAAACCTTTTTTGTTGGACTTTAATAGTTCAAGCGATTTGAGGGTGCCCTGGCGCAGCAAATCACCCCGCCCCGCCGAAAACTTGCCATTTTGTTCTGGTGCGGTCAGCACGGCCAGCTTGCCCGAAGTCACCGCAGCTGCATCGGTCAGGTTATAGCGCACTTGATATCCTTTCTGTTCCAGTTCTTGGATCAGGTTGCGGCCGTTGGGGCCTTCCCGGAAGAACTTGGCCCCACCACCAATAAATACCTCAATGTCGGTGCTGAGAAAATCAGCCGCAATTTGCCGATCCATTGTCCGGCTGCGCTGGTGGGCAATGAACGAGGCGGGAGTGGCGTGGGTGATGGAACTGGTGGCCACCATGCCCGTGGCCAAACCACGCCGGTCGGCGGTCTCCAAGATGGTCTCCTGCCGGATGGTGTCTTTGTCCACCCCAATGGCCCCATTGTAGGTTTTTTGGCCAATGGAAAAAGCCGTCGCCCCGGCAGCCGAATCGGTGATGTAATCATCGTAGGAATAAGTCTTGTGCAGGCCAACCACTGGGCACTTTTCCAAGCTCAATTTGCCCCGGTTGGCGGTCATCCCGGCGTACATTTGGGGGAGGCCCATGCCATCACCGATCATCAAAATAATGTTCTTGACTTTCTTTTTGCTAGGCTTGGGCTGGGCTGTCGCGGCGCTTGGGCTGATCCAGCATAAACTGGCCAGTAACAGAATTGGTGCGTATTTGATCATTAACGTAAGGGATTTGATGGTCGAACAAGCAATTGGCAACACAAGATTAGGCAATTGGGGGCAGATAACTGAGCGCGAGTACACCAGCTTAGTCAATTTGATCAATCGTCCCCCCTCTTTTTATGTTTCACAACCCCTCAATCGATCAAACATTCTGTGCGCTTGCTGGATTTGGTTAGCAGTCAATTGATTGTTAAGCCCCGGCTGATGCAACCATTACCGGCTTGATTAGGTCCTATTTAAAACCACCTAACTATGAAAAAGTATTGCGTTTACTCGATGCTCCTGCTTGGCTTATGATGTGCCTGGGGCCTGATGTATTGCCGAAAATGTACCCTTAATGTAAGTGCTATGACCAGCCAAGGTTTAAAGTGAGATCGGATACCTTGGCCCGAAAGTGGACCAATGAGCAAGCCCTAAAAGTTGAAATAGTATGGCAAGATACCCGAACCAATCTGACTGTGAACAACTCCCCAGCTTTTGGCAACCTCCTTCAAACCGCAAATCGCACTTTTCTTGTTCTTCCTCTCTTTTATGAAAGTCCGACTGAAGGAAGTGCTCGTCCCAGAATGGAACACAGCCGATTTATCATCCGGCAGACAGAAATGGTGCTTGCCGACACACTGGACGGAATCACTTATCAATCGGTAATGGAAACCCGCAAGTGCAATTCCTGCTATCCGGGCCCCGATGAGTATTAGGATTGCGCGCGGCCTGCCAGCGCCACTTTGCGCATCAATGGTCCACGGGTGCAATTGCGCGCGGAAACTGAATTTGCCCTGACTATTTTTGGCAAATAGTCAGGGAGGCTAGGTCTGCCACCATGGACGGCTGATTCCTCCCATTTAAAAATCTTCAAAAAAAACCAGCACCTCCTTGGTTTAGTCCACCCAAACAAATTTAGTGACAAACTGCGCCGACCCGTCTTGACTGGTGGCATAGACGAAGTACACGCCAGTGCGGGCCCGGCTGCCCTGATAATCGACGCCGCTCCAAGTGGCGGTGCCACCGTTGGCGGTAGTTTCATAGACCAACCGGCCCGCAACATCGGTGATTTTTACGTTGGCATTGGCGGCCAGCCCAGTCACCGTTACTACACCCGCAAAGCCAGGGGGCACCGGATTGGGGAACACCTGTACGTTGGTGTGGGTCTCGCCGCCCTCAGTGGCCGTGCCCCGGTAGGACACAATCCCTCGATCGGTAGCAAAAAAGACTTCGCCCGTTTGGGCCTGAATGGCGATGCTCAGCACTCGGTCGGACAGGAGCGGGCTGTTGGCAGCAGTGAACCGGCTAACCTGCTCCGATCCATCCCCTGAAAACAACCATACTCCCGAGTTGGTGCCGATCCATTTTCGGTTGCCCCCGTCCACGGCGATACAGTTGATCGGCTCCCCGCGCAACAATTCACGGTTTTGGAACACTACCCGAGCCGCATCCAGCGTTCGGCCCAAAATACCCGCTGCCCCAAAAAACACCCCTAGCCCATTGTCGGTGCCCACCCAAACCGATCCTTCCCGATCAAGTACCATTGCATTGACATTGGCCGACGGCAGATTGCCTTGCCCTGGCGCGGTGCCCAGCGATTTACTGCGCCCCGCTTCGTCCAAG
>JAYUVL010000142.1:0-2676 GCA_043754075.1 Cytophagales bacterium
TAAACACAAAACCAACCATGAACAGACGCGATTTTGTGCAGCAAACCAGCTTGGCCAGTGTCGGCTTGCTGGGTGCTCCTTCCTTGCTCATTTATCCCAAACGGGCCAAATATCGCACCGCCCTGATCGGTGCGGGCTGGTGGGGGCTGAACATTTTGCGCGAAGGCATCAAAACTGGGGAAATCCAGGTGGTGGCTTTGTGTGACGTGGATCAGAACCAACTCAAGGCCTGCAAGAGTGAGGTAGATAAACTGTGCAGTGACCAGCCAAGGCTCTATCCCGATTTCCGCGAATGCCTACAAAAAGAAAAACCGGAGATCGTGATCAATGCCACCCCGGACCATTGGCACGCACTCATTGCAATTGATGCCATGAAACAGGGCGCCCACGTGTACCTTGAAAAGCCCATTTCACACACGGTGAAGGAAGGGACGGCCATTGAAAAAACCGCCCGCGATACCCAACGGATTTGCATCGTGGGGTTTCACCGTCGTTATTCCCCCCACAATGTAAGCGCCATCAACTTTCTGAAAGCGGGCAACGCCGGAAAAATCCACGAGGTAAAAGCATTTGTCCACTACCAATTTGGGAAAGGGAAACTGGAGGAGCAAGTGGCCCCGCCCGCTGGTTTGGATTGGGATTTTTGGTGCGGCGTAGCGCCTTTGGTCCCCTACAATGCGGGCATCCACCCCCGGGGCTTCCGACAATACATGGAGTTTGCCAATGGCCTGATCGGTGATTGGGGGCCTCACTGGTTTGATCAAATCCTGTGGTGGACCGAAGAGAAATTTCCCAAGAAAATCTACTCCACCCAGCGCGGTGGCACCCGCGACACCCGGGCCAATGCGCCCGAGATCCAATCGGCGGTTTTTGAGTTTGAAGATTTTACTTGTTCCTGGCAGCACTCCCTCACCAATGCCCACCCTGAGCTGAAAACCGAAAATGTGGGCATTTATTTTTACGGGACCGAGGGCACATTGCACTTGGGTTGGCAAAAGGGTTGGACTTTTTTCCCCAGCGATAAAAACAAGCCCGAAATTCACGAGGAGCCAAAACTCAACAAGCCGGACGACCAGAACATCGACTTGGTATGGCGCGATTTCTTGGCCTCGATCAAATCTGGGCAACTCCCTTTTGCCGACGTGGCACGGGGCCGGCTGGCCACCAACATGAGCCTGCTGGCCAATGTGTCGGCCAAAGTGGGGCGGAGCATTGCTTGGGACTTGGACAAGGACAAGGTCATTGATGATAAAGACGCCAATAAATTACTGGTGCGGGATTACCGGGGCCAATGGGAATATCCCAAGTCTTGAGCTTTTGGACAGGCCAGGTGCTAAGCGTCGCCACTTACCCGCAGCGCGCGTGCCACCGTGGCAAATGCGCCCAAGGTTGCTTACTTTTGTGGAATGGAAGCCCAAGAAATCTACCGAAAAGCTGCTACTTACTGTGCCTACCAAGATCGATGCGTGGCCGAGGTGAACGAAAAGTTCCGCGCGTGGGAAGTGCCGCCCCCAGTAGCCGCCGAAGTATTGGCCCGCCTTACTGAAGACAAATTTCTGGACGAGGCCCGCTATGCCCGCAGTTTTGTCGGGGGCAAGTTCCGGTCCAACCATTGGGGCCGGGTCAAAATCCGGTATGCCCTCCGCCAAAAGGGGATCCCTTCGGCATTGATCGAGGCGGCGTTCGACCAAATTGACGAGGACCAATACCGGGAAACGTTGCGCAAATTGGCAAGTGCGAAGAAAACCACCAAAGCCGCCCTGCCTGCGCTCTATCGCTCGTTGGTCACCAAGGGCTACGAACCCGAACTGGTGCGGGCAGTGCTCAAAATGGACTGAAATCGTTCTGCCCAATTGGTGGTAGGTATGCCACTTTTTTGGGCAACCAAAACCCTTGATCCGGCAACCAAAGTAGTTTGGAGCGTTGGGCAAGCTAGGCCAACACGCTGGACTGCTTCCTCGCCCGATAGGTGTAGTTGGACAAGCGCTTGACCGTGTAGAGCAAATCTTCAATGTCTTGGAAAGTCAGGTGTTCGTTCAGGCCCACGCCCAAATACGCTCGCCCGGCCACACCTAGCGGCGAAACCACCAATTGCGCATAAAAACCTGCTTGCACCAACTCTTGGAGCACAGCATACGTCAGATCATTGTCGCCCAGATCCAAGACAAAGAGGCAAAGTTCTTCCTTGCCAAAGAAAGTAAGGTGCAGTTCTTGGGCGGTCTCCACAAAGAAATGTTGCATCAACCGAACCTGATTCCGGTCGCGGGAGCATTGGCACGGGGCTGGGCAAGTGCCGAAATTGAGCAATGGGCCCTTTTGGTGGGCCATCAGCCGTGCACTGGGCGAAGCGTCGCCGGCCAATTGTTGCTGGGCGGCCAACAATACGTCGTCCATCATTTGGCTGGGCTGGGGAAGGTCATGCTGAGCTAACATAAGTGAAATGGCTTGGGTAAAACACTTGATAAACTCCTTGGGTTAAGTCGCGCTGGTGCCAACGCGCTACGAATAACACAAATATATTACACATGTAATTAACAACCTCCATCCGTGCATTTTATTTATTAAAATTGCACTTATTAGCTATTAAATCTACTAAAATAACAAGAAAGGATTGTAATTTAGCAAGAATTCATTAGTAATGCAACTAATTTACCGAAGTTTTTTTGGTCGTATTCC
>JAYUVL010000143.1:0-6167 GCA_043754075.1 Cytophagales bacterium
CTTGGGAAAAACAAAACACCTATGTGACAACGTGCAAAAAAGCGGCCTTATTGCTTTGTAATATGATAGCTAATTTCAAGCCAAAGCCTAAAAAAGCAAATATTACAACGAAATATTAGTTAAACACCATAAAAACACACGTAAGAAAATGTAAGTTTTTTACGGTTTATCCATCAAAGTTTAGCGGTGGGCTATAAATGGAAAGTCTCAGGGGGATAGCTCACCGCGGTCAGATAAAGACCTTCCGGCGGGACCGCCCGGCCGGCCAAAGTCCTGTCCCTGCTTTGGAGAATGGTCTCGATCGCCTCAACGGGCAAATGTCCCCGGCCAATATCGAGCAGCGTGCCCACGATGGTGCGCACCATGCCCCGCAAAAAACGGTCAGCCCGGATATAAAAAATCAGGTGGTCGCCCTTGGGCTCCCAATACGCATAGTGGAGGTGGCAGCGGAATGTTTTTACTTCGGTCTTGACCCGGCTAAAACTCTCAAAGTCACGATGGGCAAGCATCTTGGCGGCAGCCAAATTCATATCGGCCACGACCAACGGGGTGGAATACTGGTAGGCATAGCCCAGCGCGAGGGGCGATTTTTGGCGGGCCAAGTGATATTCGTAGCTCCGGGACAGCGCACTGAACCGGGCGTGGGCTCCTGCTTGTACTGGGTGCAGGGCCAAGGCCGCAACGTCTGGCGGGAGGCAGCGGTTGAGCCGATAAAGGAAGTGGCCGGCATCCGGGATGCCCGCTTCAAAGTCAAAATGGACAAACTGGCTCCGGCAATGTACCCCAGTATCTGTGCGCCCACTGCCCACCGTTGCCATGGTTTGGCGCAGGATAAGCCCCAAAGCCTTGTCCAGCTCGCCCTGTACGGTTCGGGTGGTGTTTTCTTGGGCTTGCCATCCGTGGTACTGGCCCCCATTATAGCTGATCTCTAGAAAATAGCGCATGAAAAGATCAATGACAGGACAAAGATAAAACCGGCAAACTGATAAACACCCACAAATGTTTTTCCATGCAAGAAAGGACAAAAAAAAGTACTTTTATTGGCGATAAGCAACGTACTAGATTGATGAAACATCGGCGCAAAAATGGTCAATGCCCCAACTGCGGGCTGATACATCCCCCGCTCTACAATTACTGCCCCCAGTGCGGGCAAGAGAATACCACCAGCAAGGTCTCGTTTTCTGCCCTCCTGTCCGATCTGTTCAGCAACTATCTCACCTTCGACTCGCGCTCTGGGCGCACTGTCGTCCCTTTTTTGTTTAGACCGGGCGCATTGACCCTGGCTTTCAACCAAGGTGAGCGGCTGCGCTACCTGCACCCGGTGCGGCTTTATATTTTGATGAACCTCTTTTTCTTTTTTGTCTTTGGCCGGGCCATCAGTGTTGAGAGTCTTTCCCTCAATGATATAGTGGTCAACGCTGATGGCCAACTTGCAATCCCTCCGGGGCAGGGCAAAGGTGCGGTCGCGGTGGACTCGGCACCTCGCATGGTGGATAATGACAGTGTGCAACGGCGATTGGCCAAAAAAATGGCCCCTTTGGAACAACTGACCGGGCAAGCGATCAACGACAAAGTGAAGGTGGGTAACGAACGGGTGGGCCAACAATGGGTTTCTTTTATCCGCTTGATCCAAGACCGGAAAATGACCGCCGAGACGCTGATCGATTCCTTGGCCAAGTATAAAATGTTCATCAATCCGTCCGCTGAGAAAGGCAATGCCACATCGATCACCATAGCCCGCCAGTTGCTTAAGATTGGCCAGCGGGACTTGCCCCTGTTCCTGCTCAACGCGATCGGCAACATCCCAACCATGATGCTCATCCTACTACCTTTTCTGGCCATTTATCTCCGGATCTTGTATGTCCGACGAAAGTTCTTTTTTATTGAACATTTCATTTTTTCTCTACACTTGCAATCTTTTGTTTACCTAATGTTCGGACTGTCCCTTTTGAGCTGGCAAGCCTCCGAAAAATGGCACTGGGGAATAACTGAACCGATTTTGATCGCTTCACAAATCATTCTTTTCGTTTACGTGCTGAGAATGTTCAAAGCAGTGTTCCGACAGGGCTGGATAAAATCACTTATAAAGGCTGCTCTATACACTTTTTGTTATTTCCTCACGTTTTTAATTTTCATAATACTCGAATTGCTGTATTCCTTTTGGATGTTCTAAAAAAACACTCCGAAATGTGGGTTAGTTTTTGCCCCTAGTGGCTTGCAAGGACACATATGGTTTGTCCACCAAACCAAGACCATTTTTTTCGCCTCTACATACAGGCCCGTTCACGCGTGCTGAAGTTGATATGCCCAAGTCTATTTTAATCATTGTATTTCTATTAAGATCGCACCAAGCCCATGCCCAAGATGACCGATGGTTGGACAGTATTCGGTCGGCGATCAGGATCAGTCCACCAGATACCAATCAAGTACGGCGGTTGAACCTATTTGCCGAACGAACAGTAAATGACCTGATACATGGCCAAGCAGCCTTCAAATCCCTCGTTGATGCCATCGAGTTGGCTACCAAACTAAATGACTGGGCCGGGCTGGCCGAATCCTAGCACCTATTGGGATCACATTATGCCGGGCAAAAAATACACGCTTGCCATTGAGGCCATGGAGAGGCCGAGAAACTAGCCAACAAAGTCAATAGTCCCACCTTGGCGGGACGGGTGGCCGTTGCCCGTGGGTTCATCCAATATGTGCGCAGCAATTACCCACCGGCATTGGCCAGCTATCTACATGCAGTGGGGCAATTCGAAAAAGCCGGCGACTCAGCCAGTCTGGCCAAGGTCGTGGGCCTGATTGGGCTGGTCTATCAAAAAAAAGGCATTTATTCCAATGCCCGCCAACATTTTGAGCAAAGTCTCGAAGTCTATCGCAAGATCGGTGATCGAGCGGGTGTGGGCGAAGCCTTGCGGCGCAGTGGCACTGTCTATTTGGAGCAAGGGGAACATGCCAAAGCCGGCCAATTTTTTGCTCAAGCCTTGCAAGAAGCCCGGGCAGGCAGGGTGCCATGGTTGATAGGCAAAATCCTGCGATCACTGGCCATGATAAGTGCCCAAGCGGGCGATTATTCCACGGCGGAAGCCCAGTTTACCGACGCGATCACCCTGCGGCAGGCCCTGAATACGATTTTTCGCAAATGACCGATCTGGCCGACGTCGCCAAGGTCTACCACCAATTGGGCCGCCCCAAGGACGCTTTGAAGTGGGCCGAAAAGAGCAGAAAAATCTCCCTACAGTTGGGCAATAAAACCGCCCTGCTCAACAACTACGAAACCATGGCGGAAGCCTTTGCCGATCTGGGCAATTTCGCCAAAGCGTATGAATACAGAAATTACTATCAAACCCTCAAGGATTCATTGTACAGCATTGATTTAGAGCGAGAAATCGCCAGAGTGCGTACCAGCCACCTGAACGAAAAACAACAACTCAAATTAGCCCAAAATGCAAAGACCATTCGCCAGAACGAAATCGCGCGGAACGTGCTCATCGCTCTGATATTGGTTATTTCAGCCTTGGTCTATTTGATGCACCGCCGCAATGTGCAATACAACCTGGTCAACCAGCAATTGACCCGCACCAACGAAGAGATAGTGCGCAAAAGTGAAGAAATCAATCAACAAAAAGAGGAGATAGTGGCCCAAAGGGACATTCTGCGGCTCATGACCCAAGAGGTGGAAGTCCACCGGCAAGAAGTGCAGCTCAAGGTCGAGATGCTCAGTGTGGCCAATGACGAACTAGAACAGCGCAACCAAGAAATAGCGGCCCAAGCTGGGCAACTGGCCCAGATCAACGATTCGCTCGCGCTGAACATCAAGGAGCGGACCAATGAACTGGAATTGCTGGGGGAAAACCTGACCCAACAAAAAAACGACCTGAAACAATTTTTCTACATCGTTTCCCACAACTTGCGCGCACCCGTGGCCAATATTATCGGATTGGCCAATATATTTAATAAATCTAACTCAGGTGCTTCCGAAAATGCCGAGATATTTACCCATTTGGGCACTGCCACAATAAGTTTGGACACTGTCATTCGCGATCTCAACCAGATTTTATCCATCCGCAACAATTTGGGCAAACTGAAGGAGCAGATCAACCTGCCCCAACTGACCAGCGATTTGCTCAAGGGACTGGACTTGGACATCAAAGAAGCCAATGCCCTCATTTCCACCCACTGGAACGGGGTCCGTACATTTACTCGGTGCGGAGTTACCTGTACAGCATTTTGCTCAACCTCATTTCCAACGCCATCAAGTACCGCCACCCAGTCCGCCAGCCAATGATCCGGATCGAGGCCAGCATGATCAGCCAATCACACCTGTATTTAACCGTTGCTGACAACGGGCTTGGGGTCGCTCTCAAGAATGGTACTGACAAAATATTTGGGCTCTATAAACGGATGCATGACCACGTGCAGGGCCAAGGCTTGGGGCTTTAGTTGGTCAAGACCCAAGTGGGCGCGTTGGGGGGCTGGGTGGAAGTGACCAGCCAAGAAAATGAGGGGAGCGCATTTACGGTGTTTCTCAAAATGGAACAAAGCGAAGTGTCCCAATAAGTTGCCCACCCAAAAAACAATCAAAACCAATCATCGCGTATGCATCGGGCGGACTTGTGGCAAATATGGTGCAAGTTTACGATACAGTTTGGAATTTCCGTGATTTATTCATAAAAAAATCTTAATTTTGCATTACAATATTGTATCAATCCGCCAAAAACTTAGGTCGTTATGTCAAGATTGAAGATCCTCTACGTTTCCAGTGAAATTTATCCTTTCCTGAAAACGTCTGCCGTATCAGATTACGTGCGCAAACTCCCACAAGCAATGCATGAACTTGGAATGGAGATTAGAATATTGGTACCGCGCTTCGGCCTGATCAATGAACGAAAAAACCGTTTGCACGAAGTAGTGAGGTTGTCAGGAATAAATATTTCGGTCGGCGATGAGGAAAAGCCCTTGGTCATCAAAGTAGCCTCCGTCCCCAATGCCAAGTTGCAAGTCTATTTCATTGATAATGATGATTATTTCACAAGAAAATCGGTATTTCTGGATCAGAATAACCAATTTTACCCTGATAATGACGAGAGAGCTATTTTTTTCTGCAAAGGTGTCATAGAAACTGTTAAGAAACTGGGTTGGGCCCCCGATATCGTCCACTGTAACGACTGGATGACCAGTTTGATTCCCCTCTACTTGAAAACCACCTACAAGAACGACCCCATGTTCAAAGATGCCAAAACGGTTTTCACCATCTACGACGATGGCTACTTTGACCACCAGTTTGATGCCAGCCTCCCAAACAAGGTAAAAATGTTGGATATTGATGACAATGCACTGGTGTCGCTCAGTTCCTTTGATTATCAAGGATTCATTCGGATTGGCGCGCAATATTCGGATACAGTGGTCAAGGCCGACCGCAATGTGGAGCACAAACTTGGCGATTGCCTTGGCGAAATCAGCGACAACCGGCAAGTCCAAACCATCGAAGAGAATGCCGATACGTTTTCTGATGCCTACTACAACTTATATACGGCATTGATGAGCTAAGTTTGTGGTTCACATCAATCAACACAGCCTGAAAGATGACTAGAAATATCTTAAAATTAGGGTTGGTGGCGACACTAATCCTGATTTTTTTTTCCTGCGACGACAACTTCGACATCACCCTGGATCTCCAGCGTGATCCACTCCTGAACACCACCTACACCGATACGTTGTCGGTGCGCACTTCGGTGGTCTCGGTCGACTCCGTTGCCACTACCAGGCAACTTATGGTGGGCAGTGTGGGCGACAGCCGATTTGGCAGCGTGCGCGCAACGTTGTTCAGCAAAGTAGTCTTTAATCGTGACACCCTCCGATTCCCGGTTGAAGCCACTGCGCCAGTGTACGATTCCATCGTGCTGGTCATGGCCGTATCTGGCCGTTATGGAGACACCACCGTGGCCCAAAATCTGAGGGTTCACCGCCTCACCGAGCGATTGGACCGCCAGCGCACCTACTACTCGTCAGAAAATCTCCAGACTGGTGAACTGTTGGGGCAGGCCACTTACCGCGCCAACCTGCGCAATGGGAGCCTCATTATCCGGCTAAACCAAGAATTGGGGCGCGACTTGTTCCAGCGGGCCTTGAACAGCAGGACTTCCCCACTCATTGGGCAGGAC
>JAYUVL010000144.1:0-3360 GCA_043754075.1 Cytophagales bacterium
GGTAAAGGTGAAAAAAACGGATGGCGCTATCTTCCAAAAAATAAATTTCATTTTGCCAAAAGTTGAAACCTTCAGTCTGGGTGGCGATCTTGCGCTGAAAGTTGCCCAAATTATCAAACACCAAAATGCCGGAGTTGCGGTCATTGACAAACAACTGGTTTTGGTATTCGGCCAAGTAGTTGATGTCATAGTCGGCCCCGCTGTTCAACAATAAATCCAACGGCACCCGAAAAGTCACTTTGTTGAACTGTTTGTCAAATTTTTTGATGGAAAAATTTATATCATCGTAAAGCCACAACAGGTTATCAAGCGAGGGGGCAGCCACCCGCACGAAGCCCAATTCGGGCAGGTCGAGCCGATAGTGCTCGATGGGCACCAAAAACCGATCGAGCAGCACATATTCTTGTAGTTCGCGGTAAAAAGCAAAAACCCGCACGGTGGGCCGGGCCTCGAGCAGTGAAATTTCAGCCAGTTTGGGGGGGGAGTAGTTGAGCGCAAACTGCCCCAGAGAGTCATAGCGGTTGAGGTTGCCAGCCTGATCGGCCACATAGATATTGCCGTAGCGATCATTGGAAATGTGCTGGGGCTGTGCCAGTTCCACCGTTCTGACGATTTGCAGGGACTGGGCCAAGGTCTGCCAACTGATGGTGGCCCACAAGGCAAGGCAACAAAAGATCAAACGTTTCATGTGCATACCACCCGCAAATTTGGGGCAGAAAATGGGGGATGGCCGGCCAGTACACCATTCATCCAGTTTGGTCGGTTCGTGGGGGTGGTCCGAGCGTGGGTGCAAACTGGCAAAAACCTTGTCCGGTTGACCGCCCTGCCTCGTCGGAAAAAAACCAACCCTTTGGTGTCTGGCCAAAGGGTTGGTTTTATCTGCAATCGATTGCCTACCTAGAATTTGAGGCCGGGGAAATAGCCGGTTTCACCCAGTTCTTCCTCGATGCGGAGCAATTGGTTGTACTTGGCCATGCGGTCGGAGCGGGAAGCCGAGCCAGTTTTGATCTGGCCAGTGTTGAGGGCCACGGCCAAATCGGCAATGGTACTGTCCTCGGTTTCGCCCGACCGGTGCGACATAATGCTCTTATAGGCGTGGCGCTTGCCCAAGTTTACAGCGTTGATGGTTTCGCTCAGGGAGCCGATCTGGTTCACTTTGATCAGGATCGCGTTGGCAATTCCCTCATCGATGCCCCGCTGCAACCGCTCAACATTGGTCACAAACAGATCGTCGCCCACCAATTGGATACGCTTGCCCAGCAGGTCAGTGTGGGCTTTCCAGCCGGCCCAGTCGTCTTCGGCCATGCCGTCTTCAATGGAGATAATCGGGTATTTGTCCACCCATTCTTTCCAGTAGTCGGCCATTTGGGGCGAAGTCAATTTGTCACCAGTTGATTTTTTGAAGTGGTAAATCCCAGTTTCGGCATCGTAAAATTCAGAAACCGCCGCATCCATTGCGATGAATATTTCTTCACCAGCTTTGTAGCCGGCCTTATCGATGGCTTGCAGCACCGCCTCAATCGCTTCCACATTGGACTTGAAATTGGGGGCAAACCCGCCTTCGTCGCCCACATTGGTGGCCAACCCCTTGGATTTGAGCACGCTCTTGAGGTGGTGAAACACCTCGGTGCCCGCTTGTAAGGCCCGCGAAAAAGTCGGGAACTTGGCGGGCACAATCATAAATTCCTGAAAATCAATGCCATTGTCGGCATGAGCGCCCCCATTCAAAATATTCATCAACGGGACGGGCAACGTGTTGGCACTCACCCCGCCAATATAGCGGTACAGCGGCATTTTTACTTCCAGAGCCGCCGCTTTGGCCACGGCCAATGATACGCCCAAAATGGCATTAGCGCCCAATTTGCTCTTATTGGGCGTGCCGTCAATCTCCAATAATATGTTGTCGATCAGGCTTTGTTCAAACACTGAATAGCCGATCAATTCTTCAGCAATCATCTCGTTCACATTGTTGACAGCCTGAAGCACGCCCTTGCCCATGTATACCGCTTTGTCGTTGTCCCGCAGTTCTACCGCCTCGTGGGTGCCCGTAGAAGCGCCCGAGGGCACGGCGGCCCGCCCCCTGTGCCCGTTCTGGGTGATGACATCCACCTCAACGGTTGGGTTGCCGCGCGAGTCCAAAATTTGTCGTGCAATGATATTCTCAATAATTGCCATAATTGATGGGAGTTTAGTTCCGCGCAAAGGTTTGAAAAATTACGCAAGCTTGCAACGCAAGGGACAAATTTAATCACTTTCCTCGGGCAAAAGATGGCGAAAGAGCAACTAATTGCCCATTTTTGGGCAAAACAGGTCGGTGGGACTCCCATTTGTGAGGACCTGAAATCGGGCTGGTTGTTGGGCGATTGCCCGATTCGGCTTGGCAAATTCGCCGGCCCTAGGCCGTTGGGCCATTGCACCGTTGGTCACTTGGGTTCAATAAAAAATTCCAATTCTTGCTGAATTGGAATTTCTGTACTGTCAATGCCCGAAAAATCGTTTTTGTTGACCCAAAGAAATCAGTTGGCCACCAGCAAAATCCTTTGGGACTCGGCCAGCAATGGCAATTCCTACTTGTTTTTGAGCAGGGCGGCTTGGCTCAACTTGATTTCGGTCAGTTTCTGTTTGGTGTTCAACGGAAAATCACCGTTCATGATCCAGTCATAGTACTGTGGCTCTTTTTTGAGCACGTCGAGCACGGGCACGTTTTTGTGTTTGCCAAAGTTGAACACTGCCACGCCGTTGGCATCATAAACGAGCCGGCCAGCAAAATCCACCAAGTTGGATGAAGTGAGATCGTGCAGCACTTTCATGTCGTTCTGGACGGGGAAAGTCACATTTCCCGCTTTGTCCTCCACTGAGGTTTGCTTGTAGTGGGCCACTTGGGCATCGAGCACTTCAAACGTCGCAATCGTGTCAGCCTCGGCACTATGGGCGTTTTTCAAGTCTTTCTGACAATAAAACTTGTAGGCAGCCGACAAAGTGCGCGGTTCCATCAAGTGGAAAATGCGCTGGGCATCCACCACTTTGCGGGAGGTGGTGTCAAAATTGACCCCGGCCCGGAGAAATTCTTCCACCAACAGTGGCAGATCAAACCGCAAGACATTGAACCCGGCCAAGTCACAGCCTTCCAGAAACTGGGCCAAGGTTTTGGCCAAGGTCTTGAACAGGGGCTTGTCCTTCACATCTTCATCGTAGATACCGTGGATCAGGCTCGTCTCCAGCGGAATGGGCCCCCCGGGATTGATCCGGTCAGTCCGGGATTGCTTTTCTCCATTGGGCATTACTTTGAGGAAGGAGTACTCAACGATGCGATCAGTAGCCACATTGATGCCCGTAGTCTCTAAGTCAAAGAAAACGAGG
>JAYUVL010000145.1:0-6700 GCA_043754075.1 Cytophagales bacterium
GTCGGGTACAACTGGTTCTCAGGTTCTTCAATACAGAGTAAAGGATGGGGTATTGGATCATGCAGCAAAATCAAATAGGCAAACATTTTGATCGTTCCATCAGAAACATAATTGGCAATGAAAGGGTCTTTGAATGAACCGTCTTGAAATCTTAGGACAATTCTCCCGTCCACGGTGGATTCGGCCGTCACATTGCTAACGCCTGGCACCCTCTGCTTCATTTTTGTCAATACAGTGTCAAACAAAGCTCGATGGTTTTCAAACATGTACTGGGCTACCAACGGCAAATTTTCTCCCATAGGTGAGAGATGCTCGGCATAACCGGCCTCTCTGCTCGATCTTGCTTCGGCAATATGAAAATCTGAGACATGCCAGCTTTCAATAAAATTTCTAAATGCGCTGGCCGCTCTGAAACGTTCAAATTGTCCCAAGCCCTTGATCGCCAAGATATCGGGGGAACTGAGTTTTTGATTCTCACGTGTTAATTCCTCATCTGGCTTGCTGTAATCTTCTTCATTGGTAATAGCATAGCCACTCCCACGACAAAAGTCCAAAAAATAATAGGGCGAGCCATATCTCCCCCGCTTGTAACGCAAAATTTCTCGCTCCACAATCGGCTTTCCATCTTCTTCACCGATGACCAACTGGTAGGTAACCAATCGATCTTTTTCTGCTATTATCAAGCGAAACTGGATTTCAAATTCAATGGTACCCAATTTGCCGCGACTGATTACTTCCTTAAATCCACCTCTTTTGACCAAGGCTTGTCGGATGTTGTTTTTCAGGCAATCACTTAAGAAACCAAAAACATCGAAAAGAGTAGATTTGCCGGCCCCGTTCGCCCCAACAAATACGGCTAGGTCAGGCAGGTCATTGATCTCAATGTTTTCAAATGACTTGAAATTTTTTAGCTTTATACTGTGAATCTTCATATTGCTGCCATTTGATGATTTACCTGAAGCAATGTCGTATTTTTATACCAAACCATGTGCTATCAGATGAACAAAGATACATTTACTTGCCTATCGTGGCAAGTTGCGCACGATCAAATAGAAAATCTTCTTCGCATCAGTGGTAGTTAGCTGCTAATTTGTTAGTTCCGCTTTGCATTGATAATCATATGGCATAATAAATTTGTAAAACAATCAACAATACACATCTTTGATAATAAAATTATTGATACTTTACTTGTCAACAATTTAGAACAAATATCATTTGTGATCTAATTGTCAATCAATCGCTCAGATAAAATACTTACGCTAAGATGATAAAAATCCACCCATTCAGACCTGAATGGGTGGATTTTTGTCATCTTGGTGGGGCTATGTTCTTTACTTGACAAACAAGATCTCGCGATACTTGGGGAAAGGCCACATATCATCGTCCACCATTAGCTCGAGCTTGTCCACGTGATAGCGAATTACATCGAAATACGGTTTTACTTTTTCGCAATAGGCAATGGCTTGATGGCGCACATCCAGTTCGTTGGCCACTTTGCGGGCTTCCACCATCGCCTCGACATTGGTCTTGATCGTGTGCACGTGGGCCGAAATTTCCTTGATCACATCTACCATGTGGCTAGATTCTTCCTTGAGGCCCAGGTCTTTCAGTCCCTTGGCGTTCTCGATGAGTTTGCTTTGGTATTCAAGTGCCGATGGAATAATCTGGTTCATGGCAAAATTTCCCATTGCGCGTGACTCAATCTGGGTCTTGAGCGTATAGTTGTGCAGCATGATGTCCACCCGGGCTTCCAGTTCCACCTTGCTGAATATGCCTTGGGCCACGAGCACGTGTTCTGCTTTGGGGCTCAGGTAAGCACCCAGCGCGTGGGGCGTCGTTTTGATGTTGGAAAGGCCGCGTTTTTCCGCTTCAGCCACCCATTCGTCGCCGTAGCCATTGCCCTCGAAGCGGATCGACTTGGACGATTTGATGTACTCACGCAGCACATTTACGATGGCGACTTCTTTCTTTGTTCCTTTATCAATCAAAGCATCTACTTCCACCTTGAATTTAGTCAACTGATCGGCGACAATCGCGTTGAGCACAGTAAGTGGGGTGGCGCAATTGGAAGAGGAGCCCACTGCCCGGAATTCAAACTTGTTGCCAGTAAATGCAAAAGGTGAAGTCCGGTTGCGGTCAGTATTGTCCAGCAAAATCGGCGGGATTTTATCAATCCCCAACTTCATGTAAAGGTTATCCCCTTTGTCAATCTTTATGTTGCCGTTGTTTGCCAGTTCGTCCAGTACTTCGGTCAATTGCTTGCCAATAAACACCGACATGATGGCGGGCGGAGCTTCGTTGGCCCCAAGGCGGAAATCGTTGCCAGCCGAGGCAATGCTGGCCCGGAGCAGATCCGCATATTCGTGAACTGCTTTGATGATGTTGACAAAAAAAGTCAAAAACTGTAAGTTCTCCTTGGCTTTGCTGCTCGGTTGGAGCAGGTTGACCCCGGTGCTAGTAGCCAACGACCAGTTGTTGTGCTTCCCGTTGCCATTGATGCCCGCAAATGGCTTTTCGTGGAACAGTACTTTGAGATCATGCTTTTCGGCCACTTTGTCCATGATGTCCATGAGCAGTTGGTTGTGGTCATTGGCCAAATTGATGTCTTCAAAAGTGGGCGCACATTCAAACTGTCCGGGCGCAACTTCATTGTGGCGGGTCCGCAGGGGAATGCCCAGTTTGTAGGCCTCAATCTCAATGTCCTGCATAAATGCCCGTACTCGGGTGGGGATTGACCCAAAATAGTGGTCTTCCAACTGCTGTCCCTTGGCTGGTGCATGGCCAAACAAGGTGCGGCCAGCCAATACCAAGTCAGGGCGAGCGAAATATAAAGCCCGGTCAATCAAGAAATATTCTTGCTCAACTCCCAAAGTGGCAAACACTTTATTGACATCTTTGTCAAAATATTCACAAACAGCAGTGGCCGCTTTATCAATTGACGTGAGGGCCTTCAATAACGGGGTTTTCTGGTCAAGGGCTTCCCCAGTGTAGGCCACAAAAACAGTGGGGATGCACAGGGTCTTGTTGCTGCCGCTTTCAATGATGAACGCTGGCGAAGTAGGATCCCAAGCGGTGTAGCCCCGGGCTTCGAAAGTATTGCGGATGCCACCACTGGGGAATGAGGAAGCATCGGGTTCTTGGCGGATCAAGGCACCGCCCCGGAATTTTTCCATTACCCTGCCACCTGATGTGGGTTCAAAAAAGGCGTCATGCTTCTCGGCCGTAGCCCCAGTGAGCGGTTGAAACCAGTGGGTGTAGTGGGTCACGCCGCGTTCCATTGCCCAAGTTTTCATGGCCGAAGCCACGGCATCAGCGAGCGTCTCGTCTAGGTCTTCACCTTTGACGGCATAAGCTTGAAACTTTTTGAACATATCCGCCGACAGATAATTGCGCATTGCATCTTCACCGAAAACATTGGTGCCGTAATAGTCGGACACTTTTTTGGAGGGAACTTCAACGATCGGAGTTTTTCGGCTGGAAGCTTGCTCTAAAGCAATAAAACGGAGTTTAGACATTTTTTGCGGTGGTTTTGAGTACAGTTTGTTTTTTTGCGCTAAAGTAGGAAAACTCATTCAAAAAAAGGAATGCTTATTCAAAAAAAAGCCATTTTTTTGAAAATCATGCGCGTTTCTAACTAGATTGATTGAAAAATGGTAACGATTACCCAAAATCACTCTAAAGTTAGGATTGCATGGTGACGCCAAAGGTTGGGGTTGGTCAATCCTATTCGCCTCCTAAGCCACCTAAAAAGCGCGTTGCTATCTGACCAAATACAAGACGAGGCCGGCAACCCGCTATTCCGGGCGCTCTTTGGCCAAAAAATTAGTGCTCAGAAAACAATATTTTGGCCTGTTTGCGGGCAAGCTGGCAACTGGGGGCTTATCCCACCGATAACCCCGAAAGGGTGCCATGTTTATCGCCCAAGGGTATTGAGGGAAAACCAGCCCGGTAGGGGGGGGCATGAGATGATGCCACCCCTGCGGGGCTGGGGACGTGGGGCCATTGCGGCCGGGGGGGCCCACCCCTGGCTACCCATATTTCACCCCGATGGGGTTGTCGGACAATGGATAACCAGGCCCCGCCACCGCTAGGTACTCTTTTCGGGCCGATTGGCCTGCCCGCCAAAACAAGGTTTCCTAACCACTAGCGTGGAACGTAATTTTAAACCACCGCTAAAATGATGATGAAGCGCCGGCCGCATGGATATTACACCAAAAAAAAGCTGCCCTTTGTGGGGCAGCCTTTTCAACTGAATTGACCTAATTTCTAGCGCTCCAACCACACTCGGCTCTCGCTCACCCCAGAAGAGGTATAGATTTTCACAATGTAAACGCCAGCCGTTGGTACATTGACCGCCAAACTGCGGGCATCACCGGCAGCCACATTGGCAAAACGTTGAATTTGGGTTCCCATGGTGTTGAACAGTGCAACTTGAGCAGTTTCAGTAGTCCTGACAAACAAGCTATTATCAAAAGCATAAGCATTGGCGGACTCGCCCAACTGTGCACCTTTTACTTCATTGGACTTGCGCAGGAAGAAACGATCCCGATAGTTGCCAGCTTGGAGGTTCAAGGTGTGAGTTTTGCCAACTTGCAAGAAATAAAACTCGCCAGTAGTACGGTCTTCCAAGAACAACTTTTCGCCAGTAGGGTTGGGGGCATCCTCCGAAGTGAAGGCATAAGATCCGCTGCTCCGTACCATCAAATTGAGGGGAAGCTCAAAACTTTTCCCGCTCTGGGGAGTGGGCAGCGCGGCAATCGCCAAACGATCATCACCCATGCGGGCCGCCAGTGAAATCACTTGGTTGCCTTCCAACTTGGCCGCATCAAAGCCACTTTCAATCTGATTGGTAAACCGATCACTGAAAGCTACCCACAGTTCATCTTTGGCTCCGTCACGCGATACGGTCATCTTGAACCGCTCCATATCGCCTTCGGTGCGCAACAAGGCGACATTGCCAGACACGCGTTGGGCATTGCTGAAGGTCAACGGCTGGGGCGCAGTCACAGCATTGACAAAAAAGCCCTGACCGACGGCAATTAGGTCGCCACCGGTGATATTCACCGCAGTTTTGGCCAAGTAGGAGCCGCTACCGGTGCCATTGTTGTTGTCCTGCCAAAAATTCAAATCTGTGATTGAAGCAGTATTGTTGTTGAAAAAAGTGAGCATGTTGATGGGGCTTGGGAAGGGATTGCCCACCAAGTTGTAACGATAACCTACTTGACCAGTCAAGTTGACGTTGACGTTGCCGTTGCCTGGCCTTCCAGCTATGCCATCGGCGTTTTCATAGGTGAACGTGCCACCGGGGGCGGGTTGGACATAGGTGTAACCAGCTCCTTCCACCAATACCTCGGCAGAGGGTACTGGGATCCAGCGGGCGCCACCACCACCTAGGGTAGGGTCATGCCGAAAGCGGAAAGTGGTGAAATTGCTATTGTTGCCAATATTGCCCATGGTAATGCCACCAACGGGTGAAGAAATGAAGTTGTAACCAACGTTGTTTTTCCCATCGGTTCGCACTACCCTAAATCTGCTGATCCCCGTACTCATAATGTTTGCATCGGTACTATTATTCGTTTGGAGAAATGACCCACCAGTCAATACTTCGACAGTGGCCCCAGAATAGTCAAAATCGTTATCAACCGATACACTTTGCCCCGCTGCAATCGAGTGGGTAACTCCAGCCGTTACGAACAAGCTACCAGTATTGATGTTGCCCGGCTGACTTGGAGTACTGCTATCAATAATGGTGACGTCAGTATTAGTGGGAGCACCATTTGGTGCCCAAGCTGTGCCGTCCCAAATGGAATATTTGCTGCCAGTCACTACACCCCGAGCCGCGGTGAAATTGGAAGTTGCTCCAGTTTTTTCAAAATTGTTCAGCGAACCATTTGCCCCAGTGGTCGCCGTAAGAGTAGTAATTCCAAGATTGTTACCACCACCAATTCCTTGGTTAAAGCGATAATACGCTACCAACCCAACTTCAGCACCAGTAAGCTCACACTTGCGGAATTGTTTGATTTGCTCAGGCGTGCGGACTACGTTCCAAATCCGCACCTCATCAATATCGCCAAAAAAATGGTTTGGGGTATTCCCTGTGATGTAACGGCCAATGTTGAGGGACAAAGGTGCACCAGCAATTTGAGCAACGTTTGTATTGGTAGCAACCAATTGGCCATCTTGATACAAGCGCATGGTACCGATACCAAGACCGGGTGAATTGTGATCATAGGTAACGGCTACGTGAACCCACTGATTGAGTGGAACTAGAGTGGTAGGCGGACTTTGCAATTCGGTAAAATTGAGATTGTGTCCAGCGGTCAGTCGGCCGTTATTAACGTAAAGAAAATGTCTAACACTTGCTCCATCAAACCCAGCAGTCAAAATATTTGGCAAAGGGTTAGTGTTGTTGAGAACTCTTATCCACGCCTCTTTGGTGTAGCTGGCTGCACCGTAAGGAACCGGATCGGTCGTAACTTCCGCATAATCATTAGCTCCGTCAAAATTGAGCGACGCCCCAAACTGGGCCTGGGCAGCATTGGGTCGCAAGGCTACCAACGAACAAAGCAATAAGGCACTGAGTAGGTAACGGAAGTGCCAAACACGGTGCTTAGTAATAAATGTAGTCATAAATGAAAAAAAATTAAAGTCCAAATAAGATAAATTATAATGTGTTGTGCGTTGACAGGATTTTGCACTG
>JAYUVL010000146.1:0-10353 GCA_043754075.1 Cytophagales bacterium
CAGCCCGGTTCCCTACAAAATCCAAATTGGCATCAACTTGACCAAGGGATTGGGCGCAGGGGCCCAGCCCGAGCGCGGACGCAATGCCGCCATTGAAAGCAAAGAACAGATCCGGGAAATGCTGGGCGGCAACACCAAAATGGTGTTCATCACCGCCGGGATGGGCGGCGGCACTGGCACGGGTGCCGCCCCGGTCATTGCCGAAGTGGCCAAAGAACTGGGCATCCTCACCGTCGGCATCGTGACGGCCCCCTTCATGTTTGAGGGCAAGCCCAAACAAGGCCGCGCCGAGGAGGGCATCCATGAAATGCGCCGCTACTGCGACACGGTGATCGTGATCCTCAACAACCGCCTGCGCGAAATTTATGGCAACATGACCATGAAGGAAGCCTTCGGCCAAGCCGATAGCGTGTTGACCCGGGCCGCCAAATCAATTGCCGAGATTATCACCATGCCGGGCATCATCAACGTAGATTTTGAAGATGTGCGCACCGTAATGAAAGATTCGGGCGTGGCCGTAATGGGATCGGCCACTGCGGAGGGCGAAAACCGGGCCCGCCGGGCAGTGGAAGCGGCCCTGGCCTCGCCACTGCTGAACGAAACGGACATTTATGGGGCCAAATACATCCTGCTGAGCATCATGGTGGGCAATCCCGATGAATTCCAAATGGAAGAATTGGAAGAAATTACCCAGTATGTGCAAGAACAAGCCGGCGAAAGCGCGGAAATCATCTTTGGCCAAGCCGACGATGAGTCGCTGGGCAAGGCCATCGGCGTGACCGTGATTGCCACCGGGTTTCAAGACCCCGCAAAGCGAAGTGAGGACAAACGCAAAATTTTTGATCTCGTGTCGAGCAAGCGCATTGTAAGCCCAGCTAGCAACGCGGTCAAAGAAAAGAACAAGAACGTTTCGCTCGAGTTTGACAGCGCTGCCGATTTTTTCGATAAAGACGAAGAAGTCGAGGCGATTCCTCCTCCGATGAAACCGGAACCGAGAAAACCCGAAAAGGTAGTGTACCAACTGGAAGGCGATGACACGCGCCAAACCCATGGTCCAGAATTGGACAGCGACAAAAAGCGCCGCCTGCTCGAGCAACAATACCTGCTGCGGATGCAACGGATCGAGAGCCACAAAGCAGTCCAAGATTTGAGCACTGAAGAGCTACAAGAAAAGAAGGACATCCCGGCCTACCTCCGCAAGAGCGTGAAACTGAGCGAAGTCCAACACTCATCGGTCAATGGCCTGTCGCGCCACAACATTAGTGATACCGATGGCATCTTAGGCAACAACCGTTTTTTACACGATAATATTGACTAGTTAACCGTAAATTTGCGTTGATTTGTTTACACCCTGAACCGCCCCTGTCGTTGGGGGCGGTTTTTTTGGCTTTTAGCCGGGCAACACACATGGCCGGGTTCAACTGGCTCGCACCAGCCAACCTTGGTGCACTTCCGATCCCCAGTTGCGGGCCGGGCATAGCCATGCCCCACCACCAATGAATGGTGGCTTTTTGCCTGACTAGCTACTTTTTTGCCCCCTGCTCTCTCGCAACCAAGCAATTTGTGCTACTTTTAGCCGCAAAATCAAACGCAAAACCCAATCTTACCCATTATGTCCCAATTTTTCTCTCGTAATACGACCGGGTTCCCGTGGTCCCTCTTTTTTTGGTTGCTCTGGTTGCCAGCCTTGGCACACGCCCAAGCCAGCTATTTTTATCCCGGCGAGGGCAAGTTCAATCCGGCCATCCCCACCCCCGAGCAGTTCTTGGGCTACCCATTGGGCAGCTATCACACCCGTTACGACCAGACCGTGGCCTATTACAAGGAATTGGATCGGCTTTCGGATCGGGCCACGTTTGAAGTAATCGGCCAGACCTACGAGCGGCGCCCCATCGTGGTGCTCACCATCACCTCGCCTGCCAACCAAGCCCGGATTGAAGACATCCGCAAGGCCCACCTCCAGCGCGGCAGCACCAACACCGGCGATGGTGAGCCGCTGGTGATCCAGATCGGGGCCAACGTGCACGGCAATGAACCCTCCGGTGGTGAGTCCACCCTGCTCTCGGCCTATTACTTAGTTGCTTCTGAAAGCGAAGAAACCCTCAACTGGCTCAACCAAATGGTGATCAACATCAACCCGGTACTCAACCCTGACGGGCGCGACCGGTTTAACAACTGGGCGAACATGCACAAAGGAACTCCCCACGTGGCCGACCCGCTCGACCGTGAGCACACCGAAGTGTGGCCAGGCGGACGCATGAACCACTATTGGTTCGACCCCAACCGCGATTGGTTCTTGACCATCCACCCCGAAGGCGAGGCATGGGTCAAATTTTTCCATAAATGGCGGCCCTATGTAGTGGTGGATCACCACGAAATGGGCACCAACAACACTTTCTATTTTGATCCGGGCAAGCCGACCAGCAACAACCCTATCGTGCCCGAGGGACTTTACAACAATATTTATCCCCGGTTTGGCCGTTATTTTGCCGAGTCAATGAACAAAATTGGCTCCATGTACTTCACTAAGGAAGTTTTTGACAAATTGTACCCTGGTTACGGCTCCAGTTATGCCAATTTTTATGGCGGAGCCGGTTTTTTGTTTGAGCAAGCCAGCTCGCGGGGGCACTTGCAAGAGACCACCACCATTCCCCTTACTTTCGCGTTCACCATCCGCAACCAATTTCAGGCTGCGTTGGCCACGGTGCGGGCCTCAATGGCCGAAAAGGCCGAATTGATCAAATTGCGCCGCGATTTTTACCGGATCACGGGCGAACAAGCCAAGAAAAGCCCAATCAAAGCCTATGTTTTTGGCGATGCCAATGATGCCAGCCGCACCAATGCCTTGGTCAACCTCTGCCTGACCCACGAAGTGGAAGTGTATGAATTGGACAACAACATCAGCCAAGGCAGCAAGAAGTTTGACAAGGGCAAGGCCTACCTCGTCCCGACCGAACAGCCCAACTACCTCATGGTGCGTTCCTTTTTTGAGAAAGCCATTGACTATTCCGACAGTTTGTTTTACGATGCCTCGGCGTGGTCGGTCATCCATTCGTTCAACCTGCCCTATGCGGAGCTGCGCGCCCCAGTAGCCAAGGGCGCTCGAGTGGCGGCACCCAAAGTGGCCGCCCCGGCCCCGGTGGAGCAGTCAACTTATGCGTATGTGATCGACTGGGCCGACTATGGCGCGGCCAAAGCTGTTTACCGCTTGCAAAACCACGGAGCCATTGTCCAAACTGCTTTCAAGCCTTTCTCCCTTTCGCTGGGGGGCAATGCCCGCAGCTATGGCTACGGCACCATCGTGATCTCGGTTCAGCAGCAAAAAATAGCCCCCGATTCCTTGTTTCGGTTGGTCAAAGCAGCCAGCCAAACTGCTGGCATCCCGGTTCAAGCAGTGGGCAGTAGCCTCGCCATGAGTGGGATCGACTTGGGCAGCAATGCCGTCCGCACGCTCAAAAAACCCGAAGTATTGATGTTGGTGGGCCAAGGGGTGAGTGCTTACGAAGCGGGCGAAGTCTGGCACCTGCTCGACACCCGCGTGGGAATGCCGATCACCAAAATAGAATGGACCAACTTGGGCCGCGCCAACTTAAACCGCTATACAACCTTGGTGATGGTCAGCGGGACGTACAGTTTGGACAAACCGATCGTCGACCGGATCAAGGCCTGGGTAAATGCTGGTGGCACGCTCATCACCTTCAAAACCGCCACCGAATGGGCCATCAAACAAGGACTGACCAAGGAAAAACTCATGGCCCCCGACACCGCCAAGAACAAGAAATCCAACCGCGTGGACTATGACAACGCGGCCAATGTGGAAGGGACCAAAGCGGTCAACGGGGCTATTTTTGAAATGGATCTGGATATCACCCATCCGCTGGGGTTTGGCTTTTCTGATCGCAAAGTATCGGTCTATCGCAACAACCTCACCCTGCTCAAACCGAGTGAAAGCCCCTACAATACCGTTGGCCAACACCCCGCCAACCCGCTGATTGGTGGCTATATTTCCAAAGACAACCTCAAGCGGGTGGCCAACTCCGCCGCCCTGATCGTCAGTGGGGAAGGCCAGGGCCGGATGGTGCTCTTTGCCCTCAACCCCAATTTCCGGGGCATTTGGTACGGTACCAATAAGCTGTTTTTCAACGCGATTCTGTTTGGCAACAACATTACGGTGCCCAGTTTCGAGAATAGCGAGCAAGCGGAAAACGAATAAGATGATTGGTCGGGGCTTCCTTGGTGGATGCCCCGACCAATCATTCGCTCAGGATTAGCACCTGTTTGGCATGGACACCACTTTGTACAATAAGCACTGCCCCAAACCTTGTCATTAAAATTTAACATTGCCGCTTCTGCCCACCCAAAAAGCTTAATGTTAGCTGATTGACCATTAGGAGAAATGAGCCCTACTTTGTGTATTCATTTTATTGCTCATTCACATGCACGCCCAAAATCTCTGGCCCGATTTGCAAACCTATTGCCATACGTTGCCGAACGAATTTTCCCAAATCCCCAGTGATCGGAAAGAAAACTTGGGAAAAATTAGCCAATTTATTGAAAATAAGCGCATTAAGGGTGAAACTGCCCAGCTCACGTTCATTTGTACGCACAATTCCCGGCGCAGCCAGTTCGGACAAGTATGGGCCGCAGTGGCTGCCATCTACTACGGGTTGGCTGAAGGTTCGGTAGTCACCTTCTCCGGCGGAACGGAGGCCACCGCCTGCAATCCCCGTACGGTGGCTGCCTTGCAGCGGGCCGGACTGACCATCGCTCCCGTGAGCAAACCCGAGGCCAGCAACCCAGTTTATGAAATCCATTTGGGACAAAGCATCCCACCGATGCGGTTATTTTCCAAAAAATATGCCGATACAGCCAATCCGCAAAAGGGTTTCGCGGCCATTTTGGTGTGCTCATCTGCCGATGAAGCTTGCCCCATTGTTTTTGGGGCTGACAAAAGAATTTATCATTCCTATGAAGACCCCAAGGAATCGGACGGGACTGACCAAGAACAATCGGTTTATGAGGCTACCATTCGTTTAATTGCTCGGGAGCTTTTCTATGTGTTCTCCTTGCTCAGCTAACCGACAGGTCGGAAAGAATAGCGACCGACGGCCATTAATGAATCTAGCGGCACTTTACCTCGCCCAATCAACACTATTCCTAAATCCAGTGGATGGTGTATTCGTCAAACTTGGCACCAAGATCGATTTCCTTGGTAAACTCCACCCTCACCCCGGCCACCCCTGATTTTCGGATGAGGCCGTCCAACAGCCCAAGTTGCAATTTGCTGTTAAATGTTTGGGTGCGCCGGAGCGAAATTGATTTACTGGTATGGCCCAAGATCTCCCATCCTCTTTGCTTGGGGTCTTGGATGGCCGTTTGGGCCACCACTACCAATGCTTTGATGACATCCAACGGGGTTGACTTGTTATCAATCATTCTATTCGTCAACATCACTTCATAGGCGGTTTCGCCCACATTCCTGCCAATCCTGATCAAATTGAACTTGCCCAAGTTGGTCTCTATCCAACCGCAGGCATCGTTGTAAAGCTTCATCGGCACCAAGTTGGTGGGCTTCGATAGGTCATGCCCTTTGGTCAGATCGAACAAGCCTTGGTATTCTTGCTGCTTGTCTTGATAGTTTTTGAGTACGTCATTTACAAAAGCAGCCAATAATGTTACACCTTCGGTTGAGTTATCCATCTTGAAATGAATGAGTTTAAACCAATAATCAACAATCTTTTAGCAAAACTAGATTGTTGAGCAATTGTTTAACTGTTCGAAAACTGGACAGGGCGATAAGCTCCATTTGGCTTCCTGTCTCGAGAGCGCATCATTTAGGCTAGCGAAAAAAGTATCAATCCGGGTGATAAGATCTGGCAAATTTCGCCGGGCCATCAGCCCAGACCATTGCATCAATCAGTTACAGTTTACCATTCCCCCGCTGGCCATTATCATCACACGGTAATTCAGTTGGCTCCAAAAACCAGCCCGACCCACGCCCGCTGCATCATTGACTTCAGCCATTTTTTACGTAGCTTTGCCTAACCCACAAGGCAATGGCCAGTTGGCCAGAAGTAAAATCAACCAATAGGTACTTTCACTATGTTTACTGGTATTATTGAAACGTTGGGCGAAATAGTGGCTATCCAGCCGGCCCTTGCCAATGTTGAGTTTTCGATCCGATCCGCGATCTCGCACGAGCTGAAAGTGGACCAGAGCCTGGCTCACAATGGCGTATGCCTCACCGTGACGGCGGTGGAAGATGGTGGGCACCGGGTCACTGCCATCCACGAAACCTTGGCCAAAACCAACCTCGGCACGTGGCAAGTGGGCAGTGAAGTCAATTTGGAGCGCTGCATGCCCGCCAATGGCCGTTTCGATGGCCACTTTGTGCAGGGGCACGTGGATCAAACGGGCATTTGCACGCACGTGGCCGACGAAGATGGGAGCTGGCGCTACACCATTGAGTACGATCCATCACTGGGCAATTTTACCGTCGAGAAAGGCGCTATCACCGTCAACGGAACCAGCCTGACCGTAGTCGGTGCCCAAGAGGGCCAGTTCAGCGTGGCCATTATCCCTTACACGTATGCCAACACCACCTTCAAGCATTTGCAGGTGGGGCAGGTGGTCAACTTGGAGTTTGATATTCTGGGCAAATATCTACAGCGGATGCTGGCCGGGCAATTGCCCCATTTATTGGCCAAAATGGCTTGATTTGGAAACCCCGCTGCGCCATATCGTCCATTTGGATCTCGATTCGTTCTTCGTCTCGGTGGAACGACTCAAAAATCCCTCGCTAGTGGGCCAGCCCGTAGTGATTGGCAGCGATCAGGATCGGGGGGTGGTGGCTTCGTGCAGCTACGAAGCCCGAAAATTTGGGGTACACTCGGCCATGCCCTGCAAACAGGCCCGCCGCCTCTGTCCGCAAGCTATTTTCATCCCCGGCGACATGGCCGCCTACAGCCATTATTCGGGCCAAGTGCGCGAACTGATAGTTGGTCAGGCCCCACTGGTAGAACAAGCCTCAATCGACGAGTTTTATCTGGACATTACCGGGATGGACAAATTCTTTGGTGCTTGGAAATGGGCCCAAGCCCTGCGCCGGCAAGTGGCCCAAGAAACTGGCCTACCACTTTCGATGGGGGTGGCCTCGAGCCGCACCGTGGCCAAGGTGGCCACCAACCAAGCCAAGCCCAACGGCGAATGCTTGGTCCTGCACGGAACTGAGCGGGCTTTCTTGGCCCCGTTGGCCGTGACCGAACTGCCGGGACTGGGGGGCAAGACCGGGGCCCAGTTGGTCGCCCTTGGCATCCGCACTTTGGGCGACCTCCAACAAATGCCTGCGGCCCATTTGAGCCAGCTTTTTGGCAAATCGGGCGAGAGCTACTGGCAGCGGGCCAATGGGATCGACAACACCCCCATCGAGCCATTTTCGGAGCGCAAATCGATCTCCAAAGAAACCACCTTCGAGCACGATGTGACCGACTTGGCCTACCTCAAGACCATCATCCGGGCCATGGCCGAAAAAGTGGCGTTCAAACTTCGCAAAAACAAGTTCACCACTGGTTGCGTGACCATTAAGATCCGTTATGGCGGATTCGATACTTTTACCAAACAAGCCTCCCTGCCCTACACCGCCGATGATAAAAAAATCATGGTGATGGCCGTGGCCCTGTTTGACCAATTGTACGCCCAGCGACCTGTGCGCCTCGTGGGGGTGCGCGTGAGCAATTTGATCCACGCCAAGCCCCAAGCCAATTTATTTGAAGATGCTGCCAAGCAGGTCAAGCTCTATCAGGCCATCGACCAACTCAAGCAAAAGCATGGCAACCTGGCGGTGGCCCGGGCTTCGGGCTGGCTCGACCCCGGCGAAGTGCCCCGCCAGATAGCCCCCAACCTTTTCAACAAAGAGTTGGGTGAAGAATGATCAAATAGCCTTTAGTGCGCGGCTAACCGGCCAAGCAATCAAATGCCAGTGATTACCCAACATTTGATTTGCGATCAATGGGTCGATTAAATTGTACCACTTGGTCCATTGTCGCCATAATTCATTCTGCTTATGCCTACATTTGGACTGGATTGGCGGACAAGCAAGAATTTAACATCAAAACCAGCCACCTAATCCCTCAGCCAAAACCATGTGCCGGCTTGCTCCAACCCTTTTAACAACTAAACGAAGCCCCCCATCATTGACATGCGCAAAAATTTGACTTTTTATTTGTTGGTGGTAGTTGTTTTTACGCTATCGCTTTGGTATATGTTCCAGCAGGGGGCTTTGTTGGAGAGACGTGAATTGATGCTCCACCCCGTGCCGGAAATGGGCGGGGGCAATGTCTTGCAGGGCTTCTTGGCCGATCTATTGGACAACCTGCACCACCCAGTAGCCCTGCTCATCTTGCAGATTGTGGTCATTGTGTTTTTTGCCCGCTTGATGGGTATTTTAGCCACCCGGTTGGGCCAGCCGACGGTAATTGGCGAAATATTAGCCGGAATCATCCTTGGACCTTCGCTGGTCGGGATTTTCTTCCCCGATATATCGCTTTTTTTGTTCCCCAAAAATTCTTTGGGCAACTTACAGGCCCTAAGCCAGTTGGGCTTGATCTTGTTCATGTTCATTATCGGCATGGAGCTCGACGTGACCATCCTGCGCAAGCAAGCCCAAGCGGCGGTCATCATCAGCCACGCCAGTATATTGTTCCCCTATTTTATGGGCGTGGGCCTAGCCTATTATCTTTTCCAAGAATTTGCCCCCGCCAATGTCTCATTTTTGGCTTTTGGTTTGTTCATGGGCATTGCCATGAGCATAACAGCCTTTCCCGTGCTGGCCCGCATTGTCCAGGAGCGTGGCATGACCAAGACCCCCATCGGGGCAATGGTCATCACGTGTGCCGCCGCCGACGACATCACGGCATGGTGCCTGCTTGCCGCCGTGATCGCCATAGTCAAGGCCGGGACTGCCGCCAACGCCCTGTTTGTCATTGCCCTATCGGCCGCTTATGTATCGCTCATGATTTATGTAGTGCGCCCTTTTTTGGTCAAATTGGCGGGGGTGTATGCTTCCAAAGAAAGTTTTAACAAGACCGTTATCGCTTTTATTTTTTTATTGTTGCTCATTTCGGCCTTCACTGCCGAAATTATAGGTATTCATGCACTGTTTGGCGCTTTTTTGGCCGGCGCTATTATTCCCCAAAACTTGCGCTTCAAGGAAATTTTGGCCGAAAAAATTGAAGACGTGAGCATGGTAATGTTGCTCCCGTTGTTTTTTGTCATCACTGGATTGCGCACCCAGATCGGCCTGCTCAACACCGGCCAATTGTGGCTCGTCTGCGGCTTAATCGTTCTGGTGGCCGTTACGGGCAAATTTGTGGGAAGCACGTTGGCGGCGCGCATCGTGGGCCAATCTTGGAAAGACAGCCTGAGCATCGGGGCACTCATGAACACGCGCGGACTGATGGAACTGGTGGTGCTCAACATCGGTTTTGACTTGGGCGTTTTGTCGCCCGAAATATTTGCCATGATGGTCCTGATGGCCATCGGCACCACAGTGATGACCGGCCCCGCCCTGGATTTGATCGAGTATGTGGCCGATCAGTTACAGCCCACTCCCACCATGCCCTCCAATCCGTTGGCCAGTTCGCCTCCCCTCTCTCAGGCCAATATGTACCGGGTGCTCATTTCCTTCGGCCAGCCCAAAATGGGAGGGGTGTTACTGGCCCTGGCCACTCAAATGGGCCTCAAAACTGCCCAAAGTTTTGCCGTTACCGCCCTGCACATTACCCCCAACTCGCAAGTGAACCCTTTTGATGCACAGTTGTTCGAGCAAGAAAGCTTCGAGCCGATCCAAGAAACCGCCGATGAGCTGGGTTTCTCGCTCACGACCAAATACCGCGCCTCGGACGACGTGCTTTGGGAAGTGAAAGACACCATGGAGGAGGGAAACTTCAACCTGCTATTGGTCGGTGGGGCCAAATCCTTGTTTTCGGCGGCCAAAACCGGGGGGCTGGTCCAAAGTTTCTTGAGAGAAATCCACGCTGATGTGGGCGTGTTCATCGAGCGTGATTTTGAAACGTTAGACCGGATGTTGGTCTTGATCAAACAAGAGTCAGACCTGTTCTTGCTCCAATACGCCCAACGGTTTGCGGAAAATACGGCGGTAGACCTAACAATTTTGGATTTTGCGCGTTTAGTAGAAAAAATGCCTTCGGAAAACAACTTTTTCCAATCAAGTTCAATCCATCTCAATGCGCACCCCGATTTGAAAACAATTTCGCCAACTGAATTTGATTTGTTGTTGGTCAGCCTCACTGGATGGGGGCTCGTTTCCGAGTCAGACGGAGATTGGGCTGCCCA
>JAYUVL010000147.1:0-13415 GCA_043754075.1 Cytophagales bacterium
CCGTTTTTGAATTGATGTCGGACAATGTGGCGGAGAGCTTCGCCCATTTTTTGCGCGCCCAACTCCCGGGAATCCTTAAAAATTTGATGGAGTGGCTAGAAGATCGTCAATATCAGTTGGAAGTGGTCATTGACACCACCTTTCGGAAAAATATCACCTCTCGGTTTCAAGATTTCATTTTCCGATTGTTTGTGGGCAGTGTGAGCCAGTACGCGGGAATAGTGGATCGTCTTACTAAATTGGTGGATAAACACCGACAGAACCCAGACGAAACAGCCGTAACGCTTACCGAGGAAGTGATTGACTTCTTGAAGGGCAACACCATCGGCCAAATAGTCACGAATATTCGCACCAATGCAGGGTTGGTGCGCGAGCTGGATCTGGGCGGGGTTCTGTTGGCCAATATTGACCAAGCCCTGACGGCCAAGCGCCTGGGGTTTCTCAATACGACTGGCTTCTTCGAGCGCACTTTGGGCGAGTTGATCAGCCCGGCCGAGATTCACCAATTCTTGCAAAAGTCGACCACCACCCTGATTGAGAAAGAACTCAAAATAAATTTTCTTTACGGGGGGAAATTCACCCAATTGGCAGTTGAACAATTGGATGCCAAATGGCAACAGCTAGAAAATCAGCCACTTGCCACGCTGGTTCCAGTCGATAGAATGACCAGCAGTTTGTCCACTTGGGCTCAGGGGCAAACCATGGGACAGGAACCAGTGGCCGATTTTCTGCTAAAATATGCCCAAGGTAAACCCATCGGCGAACTGATCGCCGACCTGGGGATTGCCGATTGGGCCAGCACCGGGGCTGGCCCAGTGGCCGCCGCTGCCACCGCCCGTTTGCGCACCGAAGTGGATCAGCGGGGCCAGCAGTCGGTACGGGATTACCTGCCCCGACTGGCCAAAGTGGCTCAGGGCTTGCCTATTTATTTGAAAAAACTGCTTTTGGACAATTTGCCGGCCTTGGTGCAAGGACGCATCGAGGAAGTGGTGAAGGGCAGTTTGGCAAAAATGTCGTCCGATAAGTTGCTGGATCTGGTAGAAAAATTCATGGGCAAGGAATTGAAACCGATCACCCTGTTGGGGGCGCTCCTCGGGGGCATTGCGGGGGTGGCTCTGGCCGTACTCCCCTCGGCCGGCGGATCGTGGATCGACACCGCCCTGGCCGCGCTCGCTTATGGGATCACGGGCTTTGGCACCAACTGGCTGGCCCTGAAAATGATCTTTAGGCCCTACAAAAAGTGGAAGCTCTTGGGCTTCGGCGTGCCACTCACCCCGGGTGTAGTGGCCAAAAACCAAGGCCGGTTTGCCGAAAACATGGGGAAATTTGTCGCGGGCGGGCTGCTTAATCCCGAGAACCTCAAACAGGCGTTCCAACAACGGCAGGAGGTATTTCGCCAACGTCTCACCGAACTGTTGGTGGCCGATGAGGCCGAAATCCTCAAAAATACGTTGGCCAAAAACCAAGCCGCGATCAGCAACGAAGTAGCTGCCAAAGCTTTGTCGGCCCTGCATGATCCTTTGAAAAAAACTATTAGTAATGAACAGAAAAAAACTACTCTATTGACCGATCTGTTGGCGCAATTAAGTAGTTTTTTGGTTGAACAAAAAGCCAGCAATTTTGCCGGGGCCAACACCGCAGATTTGGAACAAGCCATTCACACATTTCTGCAAAGCGAGGCTTTTGGCACCAAGGCGGCGGCTGGGGTTAGCCATTTATTGATCCAACTAAAGACCAACCCTACGCCTTTGGATATTTCCTTGGCCAGTTGGCAACCTGTCTTGGCCGAGTGGTTGCAGACCCAACTGGGCCAGTGGCTGCGCACGGCCAATTTGAGCGGCGACCAGCCCGAAACCGCTACTGCTGCCGAAGAACTGGTCTGGGAAATGATCCTGCCACGTTTGGACAGTGTGTTTGCCCGAGTCACTGCCGGTAGCCTCAACCAGTTTATCAATCTTGCGCAACAGCAAAAAATCAAGGCCAAACTGGGGGACTTGCTCCGCCAACGCTTGATTGACCGCGAACTGCGTAACCTGATCTTCAATTTCATCGATAACCGTTTGGCCGAGGAACTATCGCCGGACAAAAAAATCAATGAGATTTTTGGGGGCAATGTCACCCGCCTTTTGCGGCAAAACATGGATACCATAGTAGAAAACCTCATTCAATTTGGGCTGGATTGGCTCCAGGAAAACAAAGAAATGTTGGCCGATCAAGTATATGAAAAAGCATACGAACAAAATCGGGTTGGCACGTTTTTGTACAAATCCGCAGTGAAGGGTACCGTGGTGGAATTGGCCGAGGAAGGCATCCCCGAATTTTTCCGGCGGGAGAGCAAAAGCCTCAAATGGCTGGTGGCCGATAGCGTGGAACAATTGGGGGAGAGCCGGCTGGCGATACTCAACATTGGGGTGGACGAGGAGTACCTCAAAAATTTGGTGGACACGTTTTTGGGGCGCGAAGAAATGCACCAAGCCGTGGAGCGACTCCTTTATTTATTGCTCGACGAGCTGTTTAAATTGCCACTTTCGGTGTTTTTGGGCATGGCCGGGGTGCGATCGGCCGATGATTTATTCCGCATTTTTCGGCCCGAGGCGGCCCGGCTCAGCCTTGCGCTGGCCAACCGCTTGGATGAGGTGCAGGTGGATCTCAGCCAAGCCGCCAGTGGCTTTGCGCTCCGGTTTTTGCAGCACCAAGTGGCCCAAACTTCGCCTGCCGGCGTACTGGGCCAAGTGCCTGAGGCGGCTTTTGCCCAGTTGACCGACCAATGGCTGGGTCGCTGGCTGGCCTCCCCCGGCTATGCACCACTGCAAGAAGCCTTGGTGACCCGGCTGGTGGCCCAAGCCAAACAGCTGCCAATGGGCGAAATGGTGGATTTGGCCCTCCTCAACACCGATTTGGACGTTTTGATCCGAAAATTTTTGGCCCAAGCTCCCCATCGGGCCTTTCTGCAAGGTCAACTGGCCCAGCTCCTGTCGGCCAACTTGGCCGCCCTGCCCGATACCATTGCCCCCGCAACCCGCCAATTTTTGGCGGCCGCATTGGTCAACGCCGCGTTGGGAGCGTTGGAAAACCACTTGGATCCGCTGATCGCCGCCCTCAACCTGCGCAAGATCGTGATCACCGAAGTGACCGAGATGAACCCCAAGGAAATTGAAGATTTATTTTACAGCTTTGCCGGGCAATACTTCTCCGAGTTGATCAATTACGGGTTTGGTTTTGGGATTGTGTTTGGCTTGGCCATCGATATAGCCCTCATGTATGGGCTGGGCTGGTTGTTTGGCAAGGACAATTGATCTAGGTGTATTAACTTTGGCCCAGTTTCACCAACCTGCCCCCACCATGGTCGATCGTTTCCTTTTACTTCTGGTAGTATTGCTCTTCCTGCCTTTGCCTTCGTATGCGTACTTGGATGCCGGCAGTGGGAGCATGATTGTCCAAGCGATCATGGCCGCCGGCTTGGGGGTGTTGGTGTTTTTCAAACAATTGCGCACCACCCTTTTTTCATTCTTTGGCCGCCGAAAAGACAAGGGAACCGGGCAATGAGGAGAGCCACGTGGGCAGTTTGCCCCCAAGTTTTAAGAGGCCCAATATGATCCAAAAATATTCATTTCGCGATCCTCATGGCAAGGTTTTTTCGCACAACGGAATCGTTTACCGGGCAGTTTATCACCGTTATCGCGATACGTACGAGGCACTGGTAGAGGCTGGGGTGTTCGACACGCTGATCAGCCAGCAATTGCTAATCCCGCACCAAGAAGTGGAACCGGCCCAGATTGGTCTGGTGGGCCATGAATCAAGCTATAAAATCCTCCAACCCACCCAAGTGGCGTTTATTTCCCAGCCCCAAGAGTGGAGTTTTTCCATGCTCCAAGCGGCGGCCCTCGCCACATTGGCGGTTCAGCGGGTGGCACTGGCCCACGGCTTCACCCTCAAAGATGCTTCGGCACACAATATCCAGTTTTACCAAGGCAGGGCGATGTTGATCGACACGCTGTCGCTTGAGAAACATGAAATTGGCCAAGCTTGGCCAGCTTACGGCCAATTTTGTCGTCATTTTGTTGGTCCGTTGTGTCTGGGTGCCTTTACCGACGCCCGGCTCCAGCAGTTGTTTGCCATTTTTCCCGATGGTGTCCCGTTGGATTTGGCCACCAAGCTATTGCCATTGCGGGCCAAACTGCGCGGGCGGATTTTGTGGCACTTGGTTTTTCATGCCCGGGCCGAGCGGAGTGCGGCCCGAAAACAATTGGTTCGGGATCGGATGGGCCAATCGGGATCGGAACGCGCACCCAGCACCAACCGAAATTTCACCCTTGCCTTTTTGCAACAATTGAACGAGTCATTGGCCGCATTGGTGCACCAACTTCACTATCGCCCAACCACCGATTGGAGCCAATATTACCAAACCGAAGTGGGGGAGGCCTATTTGCAAAACAAAAAAGCGATTATTGCTTCTTTTTTGGACAAGATCGCGCCGTCCTACGTTTGGGATTTGGGCACCAACGCGGGCGACTTTGCCAAACTGGCCGCGCTGCGGGGCATTCGTACCTGCGCGTTTGATGCCGATCATGACAGTATCGAGAAGCTCAGCCGGGAGTTGGCCCAAGCGTCCACCGAACCGTGGGCGGCCCATTTGCAGGGATATGTGATCGATCTGGTCAATCCCAGTCCCAATAGCGGGTGGGGCAATGCCGAGCGACAAGCGTGGCTGGCGCGCCCCCGCCCCGACACCGTGCTGGCTTTGGCCCTGATCCACCATTTGCGGATTTCGGCCAATGTGCCACTGGCCGAGATTGTGGCGTTCTTGGTTGAGTTGGCTCCCCAGATCATTGTCGAATTTGTGCCCAAGTCCGACGAAAAAGTGCAGCGGTTGTTGCAGCACAAAACGGATTATTACGATGATTACACGCTAGAAAATTTGGAGTGCTTGTTTGCTGCCCACTGCCAGTTGGTGGACAAGCAAACGGTGCATCCCACCCAAAGAGTGGTTTATGTTTTTGTTCGCAAGTGAGGGAAAAGCCTTATTTTGCCCTTCCCGCGTTTTAAACTAAAGATTTCGATGCAGTTACTGACCATACGCCAAAAATTGCAGGAGAAATGGATTTTCCATCCCGTTCTACTGGGGATTTTTTGGGTGCTGCACATTTACAATGCCATTCCGCTTTACTTTGAGAGCCAAATCGTGGCCTATTGCTTGGGAGCAGCGATCCTCGGCACGGCTGGCCTCACGTGGTTGCTCCCCAAGCAAAACAAGTCTCGGAACGCAGTCTATCTCACCCTTTTGTTGACCATCGGACTGTTTGGCCCTATTACCACTTGGCTCCACCAAACCTTGGCCCTCGCCCTGCCAACCTTCACTTTCCGGGCTGCTTTGGCGCTGGTGGCACTGCTCGCTTGCCTGTTTGTGTGGAGTACCTGGCGAAAACGGCTCCTGACCGCCACCCTGTACCTGAACCTGCTCTTGGGTTTGTACTGCATTTGGGAGCTGGGGCTGGGCCTGTACAAACAGCGAGCTTTACCGTCGGACGGCCCAACCGCGCCCCCGGTAGTTTGTGCGAGTTGTCCCGATATTTACCTGATCCTGACCGATGGCTACACGGGTACCCAAAGCCTAAAAAATTATTTTCAACATGACAATGGGCCTTACCTAGATTCGCTCCGCCAAAAGGGATTTTACGTAGTGGCCAAGGCGCAGAGCAATTACCACGTCACGGTGCGCAGCATGGCGGCCATGCTCAACATGGACTATTTGCCCAAACCGAACGTGCCCGACCTGGAGATAGGGGAGCGGGTATTGCTCATTACCCACAACCGCGTCAACCAAGTGCTGGCCCAACGAGGTTATTCGTTTGTCAATGCTTCCATTTTTGATATCTACCACGGGGCGACATTGACCACCGGCACCCCCAACCCGTATGCCCACGCCAGTTTCTATTATTCGCTGTTCACCCGTACTTTGTTTGGGGCCATTGATACCTATTTGATTGAAAAACGCGGGTACAGTGACCGGCGGTTGGTTCCCTACGATCGGCTGCTCCAATCAGTGGGCAAGCCACGCTCCACGCCCCAGTTTGCTTACCTGCACCTGATGCTGCCCCACAGTCCGGCCAACTACGACCGCAACGGCCAGCGTGTGCGGCGGCTGGGGCCAGCGGCCATGTTGGGTTATCGCGAGCAGTTGCTGTTTACCAACCAGTTGATGTTGAACTTGATCAACCGGATCAAGCAGTCCAACGGGCGGCCCGCCATCATCTTGATCACGGGCGATCACGGATCACGGGAGTTGACCGACCGAAAGGCTTGGACCAAGGAGATTTTTACCACTACGACCGCGTTTTATTTCCCCGATCGCCAATACCAAGCCTTGTACGACACCATGTCATCGGTCAACCTGTTCCGGGCAGTGCTGAACAAAGCCCTGGGCGAGCAAATGCCTTACTTGCCCGATCGGGCGGTGGTGCGCAAGCGGCCTTAGCACCCCATGCGTTATCGTTGATCAAATCACTTGCGGGCCAGTGCCTGCACCCACAAGGTCAAGGTAATTTGGGCAATTGATGAGGTTTTTTTGACGTTCATTGAGTTGAGCACCATGCAAAGTCACTTATTTTGCGTGAAAATCAGCAAAAGTTTCTGACTTTCGTCAGCCGCTCAGTGGTGCGCTGCTACCGCCGACTGCGCTGCGCTCGACTGTACCAACGGCAGGGTGGAGGGCAGTAACGGTTTTGTGGCAGCTATCCCATAGATCTGCGCTTTTTCCGGTAAATAATCCCTATTTTGCGTGTAGATCAATCGCCCACTGAAAATGAAAAACCGGTTTGCCATTTGGTGCTTATTTGTCCTGACCGGGGTGAGTTGCCAATCACCCAAAAAAGAACCCGCCAACACTGACTGGGCGGTTTATGGGGGCGATCACGCCGCCAGCCGCTATGCCGCACTGACGGAGATTACCCCCAGTAATGTGGCGAATTTAAAAGTAGCGTGGCAATATAATGCTGGCGATGCCGATACAGTCAACAACCGAACGCAGATTCAAGTCAATCCGCTGGTGATTGATGGGGTGCTGTACGGTGCTTCGCCCACGAAAAACTATTTTGCCCTCAATGCCGCTACTGGTCAACAAATTTGGCGGTTGGATCCCAGGCAATTGGTCAGTGATGATCTGCCATTCTGGGCCGGAACCGTGCGGGGCTTGGCTTACTGGCAGACCGATGATGCCAAAACCAAACATTTGTTTGTCACCTTAGGGCCTTTTTTGCTGGCACTGGATGCCAAAACGGGCCAACCGATCCCTACTTTTGGGCAAGGTGGCAAAATCGATTTGCGCCAAGGGTTGGATCGCGATCCCGAGGGGATGTTTTTGGCTGCCAATACCCCGGGCGTGGTTTACAAAGACCTCATCATCATGGGTATGCGCCTCTCAGAAAGTGCTGGGGCGGCTCCCGGCCACATCCGTGCTTTTGATGTGCGCACGGGCAAACAAGCTTGGATTTTCCACACCATCCCCTATCCTGGCGAGGTGGGCCACGATACTTGGCAAGACACTTCCGCCTACCGCACGGCTGGCGGGGCCAACTGCTGGGCGGGCATGAGCCTCGATGCCAAGCGGGGGACGGTCTTTGTGGCGACCGGTTCGGCAACTGATGATTTTTATGGTGGCCTCCGCAAGGGTGATAATTTGTTTGCCAACTGTATCTTGGCCCTAGATGCGGCCACTGGCCAACGCAAATGGCATTACCAGACCGTTCACCACGATGTGTGGGACCGCGATCTGCCCGCCAACCCCAACTTGGTAACGGTGACCCATGCTGGCAAAAAAATAGACGCGGTGGCCCAAATCACCAAGACCGGGTTTGTGTTTGTGCTCGATCGGGACACGGGTGCGCCCCTGTTCCCGATTGTGGAAACGCCCGTGCCCCAAACCGACCTACCGGGCGAGCAAACGGCCCTCACCCAGCCGATCCCCAGCCTTCCCGAACCGTTTGTGCGGCAATCGTTTGCTGAGGGAGCAGTCAATCCATACTCGCGCCAAAAAGATTCCCTGCTAGCCCTGTACAAAACCCTGCGCCACGGCCATTTCTTCACCCCGCCCAATCTGCAAGGCTCGCTCATGTTCCCCGGCTTCGATGGCGGTGGTGAATGGGGTGGGGCAGCCTTTGATCCAGCCACCAACTATCTGTATGTCAATGCCAACGAAATGCCCTGGGTGATTCGGATGCGCAAAGCCGAGGCCAAGCAAAACCAGCCGGAAACCTTGCTGACGGCAGGCAAACGACTGTACTCCTCGGCGTGCGCGGCCTGCCACGGCCAAAACCGCCAAGGGGGCACCCAAGGCGCGATCCCGGGGCTGGTCAACCTCAACAAGAAATTTACCTTGGCCCAAGCGGCCGAGCTGGTCGCCAAGGGCCGGAACATGATGCCCGCATTCAAGCACTTGCCCGCTGGGGATCGGGAAGCCATTCTGGCCTATTTGATGGAGGTGGATGCCCAAACGGCCCAGAAAGAATATGTGCCGTCGGGTGTGGCCAAACAAGAAAGCCCCTACTTGATAACTGGCTACAATCGTTTTGTGGATGCTAACGGGTATCCGGCCATTGCGCCGCCGTGGGGCACGCTAAACGCCATTGACCTCAATACCGGGAAAATCGCTTGGAAAACCACCCTCGGGGAATTTGCTGAGCTGAGCCAAAGGGGCATTGCCCCCACTGGCACGGAGAACTACGGCGGGCCAGTGGTCACGGCGGGCGGGCTCGTCTTCATCGGGGCCAGCAAAGATGAAAAATTTAGGGCATTTGACAAACAAACCGGTAAAGTGTTGTGGGAAACCAAACTGCCGGCCGGCGGGTATGCCACTCCCTGCACCTATGCCGTCAACGGCAAACAGTACGTGGTCATTGCGTGCGGTGGCGGCAAAATGGGCACCAAGTCAGGGGGGAGTTACGTGGCCTTTGCGCTGCCCTAGGCAGTAAAACTTGGGGCGGTGCTGCGGTGCTGCCCCAAGTTTTACGCCAACGCTGCCCCTAACCTGCCCGAAAGCCAAGCGGAGGGTCGCCGGGGATCGGGCAGCTATTCCGGCCTATTTGATGGAGGTGGATGCCCAAATGGCCCAGAAAGAATATGTGCCGACGGGTTGGCCGATGGGCAGCACCACTCCAATGAAAATGACTTGGCCAGCCATGAGGGCCAGCCATACGATGCGCATCTGCAAAAATTGTTGCTTAGGGGAGGAGCCATGAGCTCAAGATCACTGATAGAGTGAGTGGTGCAAATAGCATTAGCCAAAAAGTTGTTTACTGATATCCTCCAAATACATTTGGGCGCGTTTGATTTCCGCATCGTCGCTGCCCCACTTTTGGGTGAGGGCTTTGAAAAGGGCATGGGCCTCAGCCATGTTCTCTTCCCTAATATGTCGGTACAGTAACTCAAGCTCGCGGGCATCATCGGGCGGGCGCTCTTCCACCCCAAAAAGATCATAAAGGATTGAGTTGCTGTCACGCCCTTGGGTAGGAGGGGTATAAGGCTTTACTTTAAAATTGTCCAACAACAGCACACTTTCTCGTTCCAGTGAACTTAGTACCTGTGGCGAGTGGGTGGTGACAATCAACTGGAGGCTGGGGAAAGTTAGTCGCAGGGCTGGGATAATGTTACGCTGCCATTTGGGGTGCAGGTGTAGTTCGATTTCGTCAATCAGAACAATCCCCTCGCCTTGACTCAGCACGTCTTGGGCCGACAAGCTTGGGTTAGCCACGGCAAGTCGCCTGGCAATGTCAGCCACCAGCAGCAATATCACCTGCTCGCCTGAGGAAAGTTGCTGGAGGCCTAAAGTTTCGCCTTGTTTGTCAGCCACCAATTTATTATCCTGAATTTTTGGTTTTTTGAAACCATTGCCTCCCATTGCTCCCCTTTCTACCCGGAGATTGGCAATGGTAAATTTGAGTTTGCCAAAGAAAAGGGTTAGGGCGTTACGTATGGTTGCCAGTTCCTTACTTTGGTATTCCAAATCAGCTTGCTGTATTTTGTGTTGGTTCTCCAAGTCTTCGGCTAAGCGGAACCAAGTGGCAAACTCGGAAAAATCACCCTGCCAATGATCACTGTCAACATAAGCAGACAATTGTTGATAGCGATACTCTTCACTAGGTGGCGTATCTTGTTTGGGCGCAAAACGACGATTGGTGGAGTAGTAGGCAAGAATAGGGATTGATGAATCAGGTCTTTGGGCTAGCAGTCGCGCTAAATCGACATTCGCCTTGGAGCTACTGAAAGCCTGAGTGTTACTCAACAAGTTGTGTAAGTCCTTTGTTCGCCAATACCTTGTGTGTCCACCACTCTCAAAACTAACCTCGCAGCTAGCGGCTTGATTGGTGTTTTTCCCCATGTCTTCTGGCTTAAAGAAATGGGTCAACAATAGTGGCTGGCCTGATAAATCACTAATCAGCTCATTTATGCAGGAAGAAAAAAAATAACTTATAAAATCCAGCACACTACTCTTTCCCGCCCCGTTTTCGCCAATCAGGACAGCCAAATTGGTATGAGGGAAAATGATTTTCTCATCAATAAAACCCCGTAAATTTTGGATAAGTACCTCAGTGATTTTCATGGGTGTGCCCTCCGTCATTAAAATTACTCCACCACCTGCCCCAACAACGTGGCGGCCGTGGTGTCGTGGACGAATACGTTGACATATTGGCCTTTTTGGTAGCCTTGGCGTGGAAACACCACTACCTTGTTGGCGGTGTTGCGGCCTTGGAGGTAGTCGGCCGAGCGGCGGCTTTCCCCCTCGATCAGCACCCGGTGGACTTTGCCCAGCTCGCGCTGGTTGCGCTGGGCTGACAACTGCCGCTGCAACTCGATGATCTCGTTCAGGCGGCGTTTTTTGACCTCCATCGGGATGTCATCCGTGTATTTGCGGGCGGCCAATGTGCCGGGCCGCTCCGAATAGTAGAACATGTAGGAAAAGTCGTATTGGGCCAGTTCCATGAGCGAGATCGTGTCGCGGTGCTCGGCCTCGGTCTCGGTGCAGAACCCGGCGATCATGTCGGACGAAACGCCGCAGTCATCGCCCAGGATCTGGCGGATGGCCGCGATCCGGCCCAAATACCATTCCCGGTCATAAGTGCGGTTCATCAGTTCCAACACTCGGCTGTTGCCGCTCTGCACGGGCAGGTGAATGTATTTGCAAATGTTCTCGTACTTGGCCATGGTGTGGAGCACTTTGTCGGTCATGTCCTTGGGGTGGCTGGTGCTGAAGCGCACCCGCAGATCAGGATCGACCAAGGCCACCTGCTCGAGCAAATCGGCAAAATCCACCACGGGCTTGCCATTGGCCTCGGCGCGGTCAGTTTCTTTCTTGTTGGCTTCCCCGGCCCATTTGTAGCTGTCCACATTTTGGCCGAGCAGGGTCACTTCGCGGTAGCCCAGGGCAAAGAGATCGCGGGCTTCTTGGACGATGCTCTGGGGATCCCGGCTGCGCTCGCGCCCCCGGGTGAAGGGAACGACACAGAAACTGCACATGTTGTCGCAGCCCCGCATGATGGAGATAAAGGCCGATACGCCGTTGCTGTCCAGCCGGACGGGGGTAATGTCGGCGTAAGTCTCTTCGCGGCTCAGGAGCACATTGACTGCGCGGCTGCCCCCGTCCACTTCGCCCACCAGCCGGGGCAGGTCGCGATAGGCATCCGGCCCAACCACCATGTCCACGATTTTTTCTTCTTCCAACAATTGGACTTTCAGCCGCTCAGCCATGCAGCCCAGCAGGCCGATGGTCATTTCGGGCTTGCGTTTTTTGAGGCCATTGAGGTGGGTGAGCCGGTTGCGGACGGTCTGCTCGGCCTTGTCGCGGATGGCACAGGTGTTAAGGAACACCACATCGGCCTCCTCGGCTTTGGAGGTGGTGCCAAAACCGCCCTCGGCCATGATGGCGGCCACAATCTCACTGTCGGAGAAGTTCATCTGGCAGCCATAGCTCTCAATGTACAGCTTGCGCTGACCTTGGGTGGCATTGTCGGCCAAAGTTCGCACTTCGCCCGAAGGCTTGTGTTCGTGGTGTTGGGTGTGTCCGCTCTGGGTTTCCAACAGTTCAATATCGGTAATGAGCTCTTGCATGGCTGACGCTTCAATAGATTTGATGAAAGCCCGATTAAATGATTTCGTTCTTTGATTTTCAATCATTTAACAGTATTCCCAAAAGAAACTTCGCTTGGTTTTGGCCTAAGTGGCAAAGTTAGGCAGAAATGGTCATTTTTGGTGGCGCAGGGCGGCCAAATGGGCCAGGCTCAAGCTGGTCGCCGGCAATCTCCCGGTCGGTAAACTGGAGGGCCAAGAACTTGCGGGCGATGGCCAGTTTGTGCTACCGCTCCGCGACCAGTTTGTCCCATCAGTTCCACCTGTTCAGCCTTGAGCGATAGGGCCTCGCTGGCTTGTGCAGGTAGTCGAGGTAGCGGTTGTAGCCGTAGTGCTGATCGCTCCCCGTGGTAGTTGGTAAAGCTCGATATGAAGTTACGGTTTTTTTGTATCGCACCGCTTTTTAGGAAACAGCCCGCCAATAGCAATAAATAGGCGGAAGAGGACGATGTTGGTTGACAAAATGGGGCTGCCGTTTGCCATCAAGGTGACGGCGGGCAATGTTTCCGACAACAAGGCCGGGATATTGGCAGTGGGCCTGTTGAGGGAAAAAGTGCCGGGACTGGTCAAAATAGCGGCAGACAAGGGCTACAAAAATGCTTTTGCAAATATGTCCGGGCCAATTTTCCGTGGACCATTGAAATTGCACAAAAGCCAGAATCGAGCCAGGGCTTCATCCCGGAAAAGAACCGCTGGCCCGTTGAAAGGAGTTTTGGTTGGCCAAATTTCAGGCGCAGGTTGTTCAAAGAGGTAGAAAAAACCATCTTTTCGGCCGCAGCAATGTTGCAAATTGCTTTTATAACATTCATTATCAATAGGTTATAAATCTAAAACATACTCTTAACCATTCATTTGCTCCTCGCGGGCATAGTAGGCGCGAATGCGAGTTATGATAGCCTCCACCTGCCCGGGGGAGAACTCGTGGGCGTAGTATCGTTTGAAAATCTCGGCCACCAGATCCCCCCGGCCAATGCCCGGGTTGGCTTCCCAGATGCTGTTTTCCACTATCATATAGGCATAGTCAATCATCTCGAAACCCATGAACAGCCGCTGTTCTTCGCTTTTGGCGAAGATGATTTCGCGCTGTTTTGGCCTGGCCCATTCATTAGTATCGTTCATAGCAAATCAAATGCGTGAAGGTCCAATTCTTTGCACCAATAATCAATATAGGTTTTATCCAAACCGGGATAGTCGAGCATACTTTTCACATCATCCGTCTGCTTTTCGCTTTGCAATTGGTGTATCCAAATCAATTGGGAGATTAAAAAATCCGCAGGATCCACGATCCGAGCGGTTAC
>JAYUVL010000148.1:0-13722 GCA_043754075.1 Cytophagales bacterium
GTGATTTTTTATAAATAATCTTTATATTACCGGCGTGTCCATTCTACTTCTTTCCATGAAAAAAGCCATCGTATTGATCTTGGGGCTGTTTTTTCTTCAAACTGCCCAAGCTCAGCCCCCCCGGGCCAAATTAGTGGTCACTTCGGTCCGAACGGGCGATACCGAAGTGTTCAGCATTGACCCACTGACCGGCGATGCCTTCAGCTTGCGCCGATCGCCCAAGTCGGAGGATCGGTATCCAGCGTGGTCACCCGATGGCAAAAAAGTGGTTTTTGCCTCCAATCGGGCCACTGGCCACACTTATAATCTCAACTCGGTGAACGAGCACGGCCAGAAATTGAAGAAACCAGTTTCACCGCCCACTGGTTGGGTGGCGTATTGGGCCAGTTGGACTGCCGATGGCAAGTACATTTACTTCCACGAAGGTGGCCCAAGTGCCATTTATCGAGCTAGGCCCGATGGCACCGGCTTTCAAAAAGTGGCCGTTGGCCGCGATGGCAACCTCTTGCCCAACGGCAAGAAGATCGTCTCTACCCAACACGGTAGTAAAGGGTTTGGCGTTTGGGTGAGGACCGCCAACGGCAGCAACCCACCACAAATTATCCCCAATGAAAGTGAGATTGGTGGCATTGCCCCGATCTGGTCGCCCGAGGGCAGGCGCATTGCTTTCTCTGGGCAAGTGGGCGAATATGCCGAAATATTTATCTGTAATGCGGCTGGTGGTCGGCTGGCCCAAGTAACTGACCTAAAAAAAATAAGCAGTTTGCCCGCGTTTTCGCCCGATGGCCAGTCCCTTACTTTTGGGGTCACTGATGTTGCCTATTGGCGCGATGAACAAACCCATAATAAAGCTTGCACCGAAAAATTGGCGGATAAACGGCCTGTCTATTGGGCCAAGCTGGACGGGAGCCGGGCCGAATGGCAACCTTATCAAAAGCAGCAAATCCCTGTCTAATGCAACTCAAACAAATGAGCGTTCTCATGTGCTGGTGGTGGGTCGTGCCAATGGTGGCCGCCCAACCGGGCACTTACCTGCCCGCCCAGGTCAGCAAAGAAGTGGGAAGTTTAATGGCCCTGCCCGAACTGCGGGGCGCTTCGGTTGGTGTGTATGTGGCACTGGCCGCCGGGGGGCGCCCGCTCGTGGCCCTGAACGAAAACCTGAGCCTTGCTCCGGCCTCCGTCATGAAATTGCTCACCACGGGGGCCGCGCTATCAGTCTTTGGCGGTAGCTACCAATGCCGCACCACCTTGGAGCATAGCGGGCAAGTGGACCAGAAGGGCTCGCTGCAGGGCGATCTGTACATTCGGGGGGGCGGCGATCCAACTCTGGGGAGCGAAGCCCCCGAAAAACTGATGGCCAGTTGGGTGCTGGCCCTCCAGAAGGCAGGCATCAAGCAGATCAACGGGGCAGTAGTGGGTGATGGCAGCCTGTTCGGCGCGGACAACACCCCCGGATCTTGGACGTGGATCGATCTGGCCAATTACTATGGGGCCGGGGTTTCGGGGCTTTCCTATCGCCACAACCAGTTTGATGTGATCTATCAGCCGGGAGCCAAAGGCGGTGAGGCCACCAAAATATTGCGCACCGACCCTCCCGTGCCCGGCCTCAACTTGATCAACGAAGTGCGCACCGGGGCGGTTGAATCGAGGGACGAGGCTTACCTCTATGGCGCGCCTTACACCTACCTGCGCTATGTGCGGGGCACGATTCCACCCGGCCGCCGCCCATTCCGGGTGCGGGCCGCCCTCCCCGATGCTGAACTCCAGTGTGCTACTGAACTGCGCGCTGCCCTGCAAAAAAATGGGATTGCAGTGGGCAAAGCTGCCACCACCGTGCGCATCATGGCGAGCCAGGGCCAACTGCCCGCCACCCAACGCCGCCAACTGGCCGTCCACCTATCAGCCCCGCTGCGCGAACTAGTCAAAATTACCAATGTCAAAAGCTTTAACCTCTATGCCGAAAGCATTTTTCGGCTGTTGGGCCAACAAAAATTTGGTAATGGCGATCCAGAAAGTGGGGCCAAGGCCGTGCGGGCTTTTTGGGAAAGTAAGGGATTGGATCTGACCGGCCTTTTTATCGAGGATGGAAGTGGGCTTTCACGATTCAATGCCGCCACGCCCCGGCAGATCGCCGAGGTGTTGCGGGTGCTTAAAGCCAGTCCAATTTTTACAGATTTCTATTCTTCGCTTCCGGTGGTGGCCAAAACTGGCACAGTGGCCAGCTTTAGCAAAGGCACACGAGCCGCCAACAACGCCCGGCTCAAGAGCGGCTACCTGACCCGGGTGAAAAGCTACGCGGGCTACCTCAACTTGGCCACCGGCGAGACCATGATAGTGGTGGTGGTGGTAAACAATTATGACGGCAAGGACGAACTGATGACCCAACGGCTTGAGACAATAGTGGGACTGGTGGCGGCCATGCGCCTCCGCTAATGGTGGCCTGAGCTCGTCCTTGCCATCTCTCCGGGTTACTTGGCCATAAAAATGAAATCGCTGCCCGCTTCGTTGTCATCTAGTTCGCCGTAGCGTGGCCGGGGGGTGATGCGCTCAAAGTAGGGGATAATGTCATCGATGGTCAGCACTTTGTCGCTACCGCCGTAGGTCCGCAGCGCCTCCAGAAAATTGCGCACGAAGGGGGAATGTTTGCCTGCTTGGCCGTCAGACACGTATTCCTTGCCGCCCGAGGTGAGGTATCGGCGGGTCTTGAAGCGCATCTTGCGGGCAATCAGCTCGGCGGTCGATACATTATCCGCTTTGGCGGCTCCCCGTTTGGCAATGAGCGGGTCGATCGTTCCACCAAAGCACACATCCATGACCAAAAATGTGTGTTTGCAGTTGATGTTGTTGACCAGTGTGCGCATTTGATAGTGGGGCAAATAGGCACTAAACGGCTCGGATTCGCGCACTCCGTCGGTGGGGACGATAAAGCCCTCTTTGTATTCTTCGTCAAAATAACCGTGACCAGCTACAAAAATAAATAGTTGATCGTTAGTTTCGTAAGTTTTTTGTGCATACTCCCGCAACTTGGCGATGATTTGGGCCTTGGTCGGGTTGGCCATTACTTCAGTCTGAAAGTTGTAATAATCGCCCAGTTCGCCCCTAATCGCCTTAACGTCCGCAATAGGGTTGTTGAGCTGCGTCCAGCCCTGATCCTTGTATTCGTCCGTGCCGATGAGCAATGCGTAGTTTTTGCCCATGATGGACGCGTTCTGGCCCATGGTTGATTCAGCGGAAGGCTTGGAGGCAGGTGGGCTAATGGTCAGTTGCTTCTCGGTTAAATTACCCTTAAAATCGGTGGCTACCACAAATACTTTGGTACGGTTGCCCACTTTAACTTTGCTGTCAAATTCCCCGCCGTTGAGCCGAGCTTGCACTCCATTGATCACCACACTGCGCACCCCGCTCTCGTCGGTTACTTTGCCAGTGATGGTCACTTCTTGGTCCAAGGTAATGATTTCCATGCCCCGCATCAGCACGGGTGCAGTGATCTCGATCTCCGGGCCTTTGGTATCCAGCCGTGTACTCAGGGCAGCCTTGGCCGACTCTAAGCCCTGTTTGGCGGGGCGGTATTCCGGATCAAGGCGCAGGGCCTGTTCAAAATCCCGGACGGCCGATTGGGCATCGTTGAGCCGCATTTTCACTTGGCCGCGCTGGTTGTAGGTCCATTTGCTGATCCCCAGTTCAAGGGATCGATCCAGATCGGCCAAGGCTTCTCTGTATCGGCTCAGCATCAATTTGGCCCAGCCCCGGTTGTCGTAGGCCAATTTCATGCTGTGGTCTATCTCGATGGCACGGTCAAAATATTGGATGGCCGTTTCGTAATCGCTGCGCTCGCCAGCCTCATAGCCTTTGTCATAGTATTGTCTGGCGGAAAGCATTGGCTTTTTGCTTACCTTGCCTTTCTGCTGGGCTACCATCAATTTCATCAATTCGTTTCTGTTGTTGACCGCAGTGGCATAGCTGGGCGATATGGCAATGGCCTTCGCGTAGTGCTCAAGTGCCTTGTCGTACTGCAACAATTTTTCGTACGCTGCCCCAAGGCCGTTGTGGCACACTTCGGGTTCAGGATTGCGGGGATTTTTGATTTCTTGCAAGTAATCTGCCACCGCGTCTTTGTAATAGCCGAGCTTGAACCGTGCATAGGCCCGGCCCGAAAACACCCCGGGAAAGCTCTTGGCGGTCTCGATCACCTTGGTGAAATCCCTTGCGGCTTCGTTGAATCGAGTCATTGAGATGTAGCACCAGCCCCGGTTAAAATAGGCGTCCTCGTAAGCTGGATTCTTACTGATGGCTGATGTGTAAAGAGTGATGGCGCCATTGAAATCGTCATTGCCTTCCGCCTCAAGCGCCTGATTGAAGAGTTCCGTCGCCGTATTCTGGGCCAAAACGCCCAATGAGGGCAGGAGAAAGAGTAAAACAAGTACTTTGGTACGTAAAAACATAAGGGGAAAGTGATTTTGGGGTTTACAACAACACTCGAAAATAAATTCGGTACCTTATCGGAAGAATGAGCGCTTTTTGATTTGTTTTTCTAGACAAATGCAGTGTATGGTAATACGACGGATTGAATTATTTCATCAACTTTACTACCTGCAATTCTTTTACCGCTTTTGCGCAAGTATGGCAATGTTCCTGTATTTTAAGGCCAACTACCATATATGACAGGCAGGTGGAAATAAACCGAAGATGAGAAATTTAATACTAGCTGGGCGCGGTTCTACAAACAGTGTTTGCAGATTCCCTGGGCCAATAGATCCAGTTTGGCAAAATGATATCCGGGCGGGAGCTGAATGGCCGGGAACGGCACCGTGTCCAAACAGAAGGTCTTGCCACAATTGGTACAACTGAAATGGATATGCTGATCCTGATGGTGGTGTTCCTGACAATTGGAGGTAGGGGAACAAATGGCAAACTTCATCGCCCCAGAATCGTCGATCACTCGGTGGATCAGCCCCTGTTCCTCAAATGATTTTAGGGTGCGATAGATGGTCACCCGGTCAAATTCACCAATCCGTTGCTCAATTTCTGCGTGGGCAAGGGCATAGGGATTGTTGAGAAACAGATCCAGCACTGCCACCCGGATTTTGGTTTTGCGCACGTGGTGGTTGGTCAGCAATGACTCTATGTGGGCGGTATTGGACATGGCAATGTGATCGATCTCTCCACAAAAGTAAGGATTTTTTTTTCGGAAAAGCAAATTTGCGCTTAGGCTGGCCCCAACAAGTTGAGCAGCCCGGTGCCTGTCGTAGGCCAAGCGCCCCCGTGCTGCACCATGTATGCTAGGGCATCCTCCACGGCTTTGATCCGGTAGGGCTGGCCAGAAATGTAAGGATAAAGCACCATTGACATTACCCGTGCACTGCCCGTTTGGGTGGCTTCGGCGCACAGCCAGTCAAACTGGTCGCGGAGTTGCTCGGCAAACTGGGCCTCGGTGTGGTGATAGCCAAAGATAATTTGCCGGTCGCTGATTTCTTCGGAGAGCGGGAAAGCGTACAGATCGCCTGCCCGAGTGTGCAAGCGATAGGGCAAATCATCGTTGGCCCAGTCGCAGCAGTAAGCAAAACCGGCTTCTTTCAGCAAATCGGGCGTAGCGAAAGATTCCGACGAGGCCGGCGACCACCAGCCCCGGGGCACGGTGCCGGTGGCCTGCGTTAAGGTGTCCCGGGCCTTGGTGATCAGGGCCTGTTCCTCGGCCTCGGTCAGGCCGCTGTGGTGGAGCGAGTCCATGTCATAGCCGTGGCACACGATTTCGTGGCCGCGCTGGGTAGTTTCATGCACCAAAACAGGGTAGCGTTCGGCCACGGCGGCATTCATGGCCACCGAAGCGGGCAAGCCCCATTTTTCCAGAACCCGAAACAGCCGGAAAATGCCCACCCGGTTGCCATAGTCCCGCGAAGTGTAATGCCGAAAATCGGGATAGGCCGTTACCATGCCCCCGGGCGCTTTGAATGGTTTTCCCTTTTCATCCAAGGGGAAAAACTCTGATGCAATGGTGATCCACAAGGCCACCTTGGCCCCGCCGGGCAGTTGGAGAGGAGCTCGCTCAAACAGGTTGGACCACCGGTACCGGTCGTGATCCATGCCGTGGCGGCGTTTGGGATAGGTCAAATATTCGGCCGGGAGGCTCATCGGCAGTAAGCGTTAAATGAAAAGATGCATCATTGATGGCACCCGGGGCCAATGGTGATTTGGGCCCCGGGTTTCCCAGCGATCGGCCATATTGGGCAGCGAGGTCAAACACCAAGCCACCGCGGCCAAAGCAAAACTAAACCAACTTTACCACCTCGCCCCCGGTTCGCACTGACTCGTCGCAGGCGAACGCAACTTTGAGACTGTTGACCGCATCGGCCAAGTGATCGGTCAGATCCAAGTCTTCGGCAATGGCCCGCAAGAAATAGCGCTGTTCCCGGTTGCACAGTTCTTGGTGGGCTGGCTCATCGGTCAGGTCGATCCATTCATCGGGCCGGGTAAATTTGTTTTGCGCATCAATGTCAGCGTGGTGCAGCCGCAGCGATTCGGTCTTGGTGTGGGCATTTACGTTGTCCGATTTGCCACTGGCCCCGGCTTCCTTGGCCACAATGGACACACAGCCCTTGGGGCCGATCACGTCCTTGACAAAAAAGGCAGTTTCGCTCATCATGGGGCCCCACCCGGCTTCGTACCAGCCCACTGAGCCATCCGCAAATCGGATTTGGAGCTGGCCGTAGTTGTAGTTGCCCGCCGGGATATCCTCCGTGAGCCGCGCCCCAATGGCCGTTACCTGCACGGGCTTGGAACGGGTCATCTGGCACATGACGTCGATGTAGTGCACCCCGCAGTCCACAATCGGGCTGAGGCTTTTCATCAAGTTGCGGTGCACATCCCACATCACTCCTTGGCTTTGTTGGTTGAGGTTCATCCGCATTACCAGTGGTTTGCCCAAGGTGTGGGAAATCGAGATGAATTTTTCCCAAGACGGATGGTGGCGCAAAATGTAGCCCACCACTACTTTCTTGTTGGCGCGCTGGGCGGCTTCCACTACCCGGATCGCCCCGGCAACGGTATCGGCCAGGGGTTTTTCGATAAACACATGGCAGCCAGCTTCCAAGGCTTGGATGGCAAATGATTCGTGCGTATCGGGGTAAGTGGAGATGCAGACCGCATCAGGCCGGGTGGCGGTCAGGGCTTGGGCATAGTCCGAAAACAGGGCAAAGCCGCCGCCCAGTTTTTCGTTCAACACTTCCTTGCTTTTTCCGGTGGAAACGATGCCACAAATCTCGAAGCCCGCGAGTTGTTGATAGGCTGCCGCGTGGGAGGCCCCCATATTGCCGCAACCGACCACAAGTACCCGGATGGGTGAATTTATATTGCTCATTTAGCTAAAATTTGAATTTCAGGGTGTCGTACACTCAGGTAATGGCGGATGGGCCGATCGGGCAAATCCCCACTGGGACAAAAGTAACGAGAATACTGATAATGTGATCCTCCCGGTGAATTTGCCAAAAAAGGAAGGAAATTTGCTTGTAAACCAGATATTCCATTGTACCTTAATGGTTTGCCACCCGTTTGGCTTCACCCGAAATCGCAACTCCCCCATGCCTAAATTTTCCTTTTATACGCTCTGCTTGGCAATCTTGGCCCTGCTCACCTTATCGCAATGCACTACCTTGGAAGGAATAGTGCAGGCTGATTCGGAAGTCAAATACGACAGTGCCATGTTTGCCCCCAATAGTGCCAACCGGAACACTTCGCGCGAGCGGTTTATCTCGGCCACGGCCCTGCCCGAGAATACCCGTGGCCTCTATGAAACCAACATTGAAGGCTTGGATCTCAACCCTTCAACTGGGGTGATCAACCTTGATCGCAGCGAGGCGGGCCTTCTCTACACGATCACCTTTACCCCAGATGGCATGGATCTCAAGCCCAGCAAAACCGAAATCCTGATTGCGGGCATTGATTATTTGGACAGCATTTACCCGTTGTCCCGCAACCAGATCCGGGCTTTTCCCATTTGGAACGCCGAGCGCAACTATGCCCGCAGTCGGGCAGTGCCGGGACTGCCGCGCAACACTTCGGCCCGGTTTACCTCTTCCCATGGCTTTCAAACCACCCTTGGCAGTTTGGTAGATTCGGCCAGTGGGGTCATTAACCTTCAGCGGGCCAAAGACGTGATCTTGTTCCGGCGGCGCAGTGTTGACAATTTCACCAATCCGTTAAACCTTTCCATCAGTTACCTCGTGCGGGATAGTCTTAATGTCAAGGCAGATACCACCCGGACTGGCGGTACCGGTGGCACGGGCGGAACTGGCGGTACCAGTGGCGGAACTGGTGGTACGGGCGGAACCGGTAATACGGGTGGTACGGGCGGAACTGGTGGCGGTACTGGCGGAACAGGTGGCACTGGCGGTACGGGTGGTACCGGGGGCACGGGTGGTACGGGCGGGACTGGTGGCACGGGCGGTACCGGAGGTGGTACGGGTGGAACTGGCGGTACCGCCTCCGCCGCAGTTCGGCCATTGACAGTGCGCAACACAATCGGGATCCAGATCTACCATTACCCCGTGCGCAGTGACATCCCCGCTTTTTTGCTAGATGCTGTACGCCAACGGAAAAAATTGCCTACTGGACGTTCAGAAGGCGCAGTCGCCGAGCGGCCCATCATCCTCATCATTGTGGATCGGGACTAGGCTTGGGCTGGCATTTGGCCAACGGTTGCCAACTCCCCCTACGCTGGGATTGGCAACCGTTTTCGATCAGGCTAAAACTCCTGTAAGCGCTGTTGGATATTGAGCCGGACGCCAAATTGGGTGAAAATCAGTGTGTTGTTCAGATCTGGATTGGCACTCCGGTAGCGGCGCACTACTTGTTTGAAATCGATGAACAGGTTGTGGCGCAATTGGTAAGAAGCCGTAAAATCCCCAAAAATCAGATCGGCGCGGATGCCCTGTCCCACAGTGTTACCGTATTCGCTGGGCCGGGTGGTGTAGTCCTTGAAAATATTGCCCCCAAAGTTATCGCCCGGGGTGCCGTCCTCGCCCTTTTGGATCAAAAACAATTTGGCCGTCACATTGAACCGAGGGGCGGGCTGATGCCGCAAAATGAAGAGCAGTTCCCGAAAATTGGCCCCCAATGGATGCGCCAGCGGTTGGTTGTAGTGGGCTTGGTTGGAAAGCAAAAACGTGCTGCCAAAGTGGGAGTAGGTGTAGGGCCGCACCAAGTTGTACTCGGCCTGAAAGTCCAAGTTGGCTGCCCCAAACACATCGATGTACTTGAACCCCAGTTGGATCGCTTGTTTGTTGCCGGCCCAGCCGTTGCCCGCCCGCACTTCGGACGTGACCCACTCATCGAGGATCACCTGCCCATAGACTTGCAGCGATTTGAACAAGTTCCAGCGGAAATCGGCCCCGATGATGGAATTGTCGCCACTGCCCACGTGCTGTTCCACGCTGCGGTAGAAAATCAGCGGGTTGAGGTAGCCAAACTCGAACGCATTGTCGGTCCGGCCGAACATGACCGACTCAAACAGGCCGATGTTCAAGTTCTTGGTCACATTGAGGCTCAAATGGTGGAACACTCCGTGCTTTTTGGGGTACACCCGGTTGGTGCCACTGGTTTCGGCGTTCATCTGGGTAAACAAATTGGTGTAGTTCAGTTTCCAGATTTTGGTGTTCAGTTTTAGAAAGGTGTAGTTGCCCGCAAAGTCGGACAGGATGAGCGAACGGTAACCGTTGCCAAACTGGTTTTTGTCATGACCAAACTGGAGGGCCATTTTGTCCTTGATGATGTCAAACGCCACGTAGCCCCGGGCGGTGAGGAAGGTCACACCATTGGTCAACGAGTTGCCCGTTGCCTCGCGGGTTTTCCAAAAATTCTCGTAGGGCATGGCTCCGTACAGGCCAATAAAATCGGCCGTATAACCGACAGGCATGAGTGAAGTTTCGGTTAAATAGGTGTAAAACCCGACTCGTTTGGCTATCATGCCCCGGATTTCGGCCCCGCGCGAGTTGATGAAGGGCCGGTTCCGATCCTCATTGCTATTGCCCGCCATGAGGTGCAGCACTGGATTGATGTGCAGGTCGAAATCCTTGGTGCTGACCCGAAACAGGTCGGTCTTGGTCTGATAAAAAGTCTTGAAGATCGGCCGGCGGCTGCGGTTGTCGGTGGAGTCGGCCCACTCCGAGTTGTCGTTGAGCAGGTAAAAAATATTGAACCGATCCACCGGGGAAAGTATCCCGCCCGAAGCCAGCACTGAGTCGGCCAGATTGGCCACCCCCTTGCGGGCCAGTGGGCGCGAGGACAGGTGCAGGCCCTCCGAAAATTTCCCGCGCTTGATCTCGTAGCGTTCCACTAAGTGGGAATAATCTGAATTGGCGGGCACATAGGCACTCTGGGCGCGCACAAGTACCGGTGCAATGAGGGTAAGACCGACCGCAAGGAAAAATAGCTTCATGTTGACAACGTAAGTTTTGGTAAGTGGAGGGCAAAGCCGCGAGCGCAGCACGGCCCCCTTTTCTCCATTGTCAAAAATGATACAAAATTTTCTTGGTTTTAAAATATTTCGGAGATTGGTTAAAACGGGTTGCGGATTTTTGGCGGCGGCGCAGGGAGTTTTGTTCATGCGCATCGATCGCGGCAAAAGGACGATCGATTTGGCAAAAAACCGAGGCCTTTCTCCAAGAAACTCAGAAAAAGACCTCGGGCAAATAAATCGGCAATTTGCCACTCCTGAAACGGGTGTGCGTAATCAATGTCGCCGATGCCCACGGGTGGGCCACCAAAATGTGTTCCCCGTGGGGTTTTGCCACTTCCATTTGCCCGTTGGCCGAAAAATGGAAGTGGCGGCCCAGCGACTGATCGGTGGCGGCTGGCTGCCCAATCGGGTTACACAAAATCCACCAGATCGAAGTTGCGGCCCAAGATAGCGCCGGGATCGGCTTGGAGCCATTTGCGCACCAAGGTCGCATACAGATTGCGGAAATCCAACTGGTATTTCAGATCCCCGTCGTCCAGATCGGCCAAGTTGGGGGGAGCATTGAAAAACCCCGGTTTGCGCAGTTTGCCATTGATCACCAGTAAGTTATTGGCCGTGCCGTGGTCGGTGCCGTTGCTGGCGTTTTGGCCCACCCGGCGGCCAAATTCCGAAAAGGTGAGGATCATTACCTGATCCATCCGCTTTTGCTGTTGCAGATCGCGCACGAAAGCCGCCACGCCATCGGCATACTCTTTCAATAGCCGGGATTGCTGGGCTTCTTGGCGCACGTGGGTATCAAAGCCCGACATGGACACGTAATACACCCGGGAGGCCACCCCGGAGTTGATCAGGCCCGCAACGGTTTTGAGGCGTTTGGCCAACTGGCTGGCCGGGTACTCGGCTTTGGAGGCTTGGTTCTTGGATTTTTCGTAAATATAATCGGCCGAAGAACTGGTTTCGGCAATGGTCTTGTACAGATAGGCCACATTTTCTTGGGCGGCCTCGGCGGGCTTGGCTTGGGCCACTTTCTCAAAAATGGGGCTGTGGACATTGGCATACAATTTTTTGGGATCTTGCAGGGCAATGCCCTTGACCAGTTCGCCTTTGAGGGCCAAGCTCAAGGTGTCGTCCACCTCAATGGCCTCATAAGGTTGACACTGACGGGTGCAGGATGCATCCAAGTAGCGGCCCAGCCAGCCAGTGGTCTTGTATTCATCGGCGTTGCTGGCCGTTTGCCAGATGTCCATGCTCCGAAAATGGGAACGGTCGGGGTTGGGGTAGCCTACGCTGTTGAACACGGTCATCAACCCCTCCTTGTAGATCGATTGGAATGGCTCCATCGCCGGGTGCAGGCCCTGGTGATCGTTGAGGCGCAGCACTTTGGCCGGCTCCACGGCCAGTCCGGGGCGGGCTTTGTAATACAGATCGTCGGCAAAGGGGATCACGGTGTTCAGGCCATCGTTGCCGCCCGAGAGTTGGATAATGACCAAAATTTTATCATCGGGGGCGAGGGCTTGGGCTTCCAGCGATTTGAGAAAAGCTGGCACCAGCATGGAACCGGCCACCGCCAGCGAAGATTGTTGCAAAAAGGACCGGCGCGAAATCATGGGCAGAGGTCGTTGAGGGTGAATGGGTAAAAATCAGGTTTAGCACAATTGGTATTCGGGCAAGCTGGCAATGTTGATCGCCAAGCTGCGGATGAGGGCCTCGTTGGAAGTCCGATCGGCGTTTTGCAGTACTAGCTGGGCATTGGTGCTGGACAAGTCGCACTGCAACAGGAAATGGGCAAGGGCGGCGACCGTTTCCGCTTCGGTTTTGCCCCCAAAGGCGGCAACAAACCCGGCCCAATTGGCCGTGGCCTTCATCATCTTAAAATTGCGCTTGGCCAAAAATTCGGTGTTCACATCGCCGTCGTCCTTGGCTTCCATGGGCAAGTCGGCATCTCGGAACAGTACCGACGGGAGCAGGGTGCGCGTCACGATCGTGGAGCTATCAATCCAGCTTTTGCCCCCGGGCCACCCCGCAACGTTGGGCGGATAAAATACCACCTGTCCGAGCAGTTTTTGGGCAAACAGCAGCGGCTCCTTGTCGGTCAGGGTGGCCCCAAATTGCCGCCGCAGCCCAGTCAGATAAGCCACTGGAGCTTTGATCTGGCAGCCCATATTTTTGGGGTCATAGAACCAGTCGGCGGCAAAAATGGTGGCTAGCAATTGGCCGATGTCATACTCAGATTCATAAAATTTTTTGCTTAGCCCTTCCACCACCGCTTCGTCCACCTGTTCATTGACAAAGTATCGATAGATCTTGCGGGTAATGAAGCGGGCCGTTTGGCGGTCGTGGAGGATCATCTGCAACACGTCTTCGCCGGTAAAACTGCCCGTTTTGCCCCGGAAGGTTTTTTCGCCCGCATCGTGTTGAAATCGGCGGAACACATACTGGCCTTCTTGGTCAAAGTTCCAGCCGGTAAAGGCCCGGGCCGCTTCTTTCACATCGCGCTCGGTGTAGTGGCCGCGCCCCAGTGTGAACAATTCCATAACCTCGCGGGCAAAATTTTCGTTGGGACTATTTTTTTTGTTCTGTTTATTGTTCAAAAAGTTGAGCATGGCTGCATCTTTGGACACTGCCATCAGCAAATCACCAAATTTGCCCAAGGCCAAAGAGCGGAGCGTGTTGTTCTGGTTTTGGACAAAAAAGGCATTGAGCACCCGGCAAGCAAAGTGGCCATGCCAAAAAAGGGTCATTTTTTCGCGCAATACGGCTTTGGTGTCAGCCATTTGATCCAGCCAGAGGAGGTTCAGCTCGCGGCCCCGGCGCACAATGTCCTTGACCATTTCTTTCTTGTCCTCTTCATCGCCGAGGACGGCCATTTTCAGGACGGCGGCCGCTTTCAGGTCATTTTCACTCACCACATTAAGGCGCTCGGGCTGGGCTTGGCTATCGGCAAAGAGCCGGCGGCGGTGATCGGCCAATGGTTTCTTCTGATCAGCAAAATTGGCTATTTCTGGCCCAAACCCGGCCCGGTGGTAGAGGTGTTGGATCTTGCGTGCTTCGGTAGTCATCTTTTTGGCGTTTTCTGAAAGTGAGACCGCCCCAATCCACAAAGGTTTAATGGCTCCACATCTGGCCCAAAATTATCTTGGGCGTTGTAGATTGCTCCATTGGTAGGGTGTTATTCTTTGAGCTTGAACGCCTTGATCATCTGTTGTTTGAGGAAGTCGGTGCTGCTGGGGCGGGCCGCGTCGGGGTTGAGGATGTTGCCGTGCTCGTCCACC
>JAYUVL010000149.1:0-3147 GCA_043754075.1 Cytophagales bacterium
CAGATCCAGTAGATAGCCAAACACATCGGCAAATTCTTCTTCCAAATCAACGACCTTGTGCGCCTTGGCCGGCTCATCGTACAGTTTCACATGCTTGCGGATGGCTTTGGCGAGTTCGCCAACTTCCTCGCTAAAAAGCAAGAATAACTCCAAGTGGTTGTTCTGATCCCAGCCGCGCTCTTGGCACACGGTGGTCATGTAAGCCTGAAAATCGGGCAAAGTAGGTTTTTCGGGGAGAAGGGCCATGACTAAAAATTAGATCCAAAAAAGGGTTTCCCCAATTTGGGCAAAAAAAAGGAGATAACCTCACCGATGATCACTTTGCCGAAATTAAAGCACTTCGCTGTAATATATTTGGCCAATCGTATGCCCCTCCAGCTTCGGTGGTCGTGGACGGGGCTTTCTGCCGGACATGCTTTGGACAACCACCATAAGTCCAGTGATGCCAAAAGGAAGAATGCAATGATATCTCCGCCATCGCCAGCAAAGGCAGGTCCGATTTTAGGCTGTCCACCCGGTCATTGCGCAGGCTGGGGAACACTGAAAAGTATTCTTACCACCGTCCAAGCTCGGCGCAATTTGGCCATTGCCAAATATTGGCTAAATGTAACGGCCGATCAATGGCTCAATCCAGCCCGCCCAGTGGGACAATTGCCGCACCAATGGCAACAGGCATTGGCTAGTGCAAATAAGTCAAAAACAAATGATGGGCCTTGGGCATGGGCACCTTGTCAGAAGCCAAGCCAAAGGCCAACTCGCCGCCTTGGAGTAGGTAATGCGCAGCTTTCGTCCTACCATTGGCCAAATTTTAGGCGATTAGTCACCAAACCTCAAGTTTCGGGGACTTTTTATATTAAAATTACCATAAAAAATCTACCTTTGGCTTGTTCAGATCTAGACCAAGTACTATGGACAACAAAACCTATTGGCTGGCTTTTTTATCATTTTTTCTGCCCAGCTTTATCTTCGCCCAAAGGGTGGTGCTAAAACCTAATTTTGCGGTGCAACTGGGTGTTTTCAAAGTGCCCGACGACCGTAAATTTCAGTCATTTGCCGACTTGGGCAGCATCCTGACCGACTCCGTGGCGGGCGGGCTGGTCCGGCTGCGGCTGGGCGATTATACCGACCGGGCCAAAGCCGACAGCACGCTGGCTGTGCTTCGCGAGCGCGGGCTCAAATCGGTGTTCATCATCGCAGCCCCAGATGCCGCCCCGGCCAAGGGATTCCTCACGGCCAGTGCCCAGCAGCCCACTGCCTATATGGTGCAATTGGGTGCTTATGCTGACCGCTCATCATTGCCCAGCAACTTGGATAAAGTCAGGGCATTGGGCAATTTACAAGAACTAGAAGAAAATGACCTGCTAAAGTTGCGACTGGGCACTTTCGATTCGCGCAATGACGCGGTGGCCCAAGCCAACAAGGCCAAGAAGCTCGGTTTTAAAAATGCTTTTGTGAGTGTGGCCGAACCAGTCACTCTCAAGCGGGAAACGCTGGTGCGCGGAGCCACCGGCAAATCGTTTGAGATCACCAACACCTACAAACGAATGGAGGGGCTGCTCAACAACAAGTTGCCGGTAGTGGTGCAAATGTATTTCAACGGCGCCTCCCTTTTGGGTTTCTACAATGATCCTGAAACTGGTGAGTTCAAAAAGTTTGTCTATTATGGTTACCAGACCAGCAATGTGCGCTTGGCCAATGTAATCAAAGACGGTTCACAAATGTCAGGGAGTGCCTTCAAAGGGGCAATCGGCGGGCAGCAAGTGCGCATCACGGCTAGGGACCAAGCGAGCGGCAAGGAATTGAAGTTTACCTTGAAAGAGGCCTATTCCCCCCAAAGTGTACAAATAGTGATTAAAAGCCTATACCGGAAAAAAGTTCGGCCGGCCAAGGACGGCGAGATCGGGGCCGACCTGTATTTGGAATACCCCATCATCACTCAATCGAGCAATGCCAGCCTTGCTCCCCAGCTCAACCCCCAGTTTGTGCTACTCAAAGGCGTGACCAACCCCAATGCCCCGCACAGCCAGGTCGATATCCAACTGGCTGACGGCCTCAAAAAAGTAACCGTGCTGTACCCTCAATACCGCTGGCTTTCTGAAACACTGGAAACTAAAGTACTGGAAAATGACAAAGATCTGCTCAGTGTCCGGTTTGTGGAAGAGTGTGTAATCGCCGAGCCCAAAAGCAAAATCTCCCACAAGTCTTTCATCATTTCCACCGGGCACGAGCTAAAACTGGGAGAACTGCTGATTGCGGGCCACGACAGGGTGCTGCGGGCCGCGCTACGCCGGAAAATTGGCAAAAAATACGCTGAGTCCCGCCCCACGCTGACTGATGTAAACACCAGTATCGAAGAAATGATCCAAAATTATTATTTCACCAGTAAAGGGATCGTGTTTTATCGCCAGTACCAAGCCAACAGTGCCATTCAAGAACCGATTGAACTTACCGTGGAATACAAAGAAATTCGCAGTTTGATCAAACCAGCCAGTTTGTTAAGTCGCTTTTAATCGCCATTTATGGGCCCGAAATTATGATCAAAGTAATGCTAGTGGATGATCACCAAATTATCCGCGATGGAATCAAACAGCTTTTGGCTGATGAGGGCGAAATCAAAATTGTGGCCGAAGCGCCCTCCGTCAAGGACGCCCTCCGGTTCCTGGATGTGATGTCGGTCGATGTGGTCATCACCGATCTGTCCATGCCCAATGCCAGTGGCTTCGACCTCATTCAAGCCATTGCAAAGCTGGGCAAAGAAATCAAAGTGTTGGTACTGAGCATGCACTTGGAAGAACCGTATATCAAAAAAGCAATTGAAAATGGGGTGAACGGCTATATTCCCAAAGACATTTCCAAGTATGAATTGGTGCAAGCCGTGCATTCGGTGTATCATGGGGAAATGTATTTCAACAAAGAAGTAACCAAAATCATGATGGGCAACATGGTTAAAAAAGCCCGCCGCAATGAAGATGCCAATAGCTCGCCCCAGACCAAACTCACCCAGCGAGAGCGTGAAATCCTCAAATTGATTGTAGATGGTTTGAGCAGCCCCGAAATTGCCGATAAACTTTTTATCAGCCACCGGACGGTGGAAAACCACCGGGCCAATATCATGGACAAATTGAAGGTGCGCAACGCCATTGAGTT
>JAYUVL010000150.1:0-7370 GCA_043754075.1 Cytophagales bacterium
AGCAAATATCAAAGTTTCTTGGCATCAGCCAGAAATTTCTCTAAACCCAAATCAGTGAGCGGGTGCTTGAGCAAACCGGTGATCACATTGAGTGGACAGGTAACCACATCGGCCCCCAATTCAGCGCAGCGGATCAAGTGGTTCGTATGGCGGATAGAAGCCGCCAATATTTCGGTGGCAAAACCGTGGGTCCGATAAATATGGACTAATTGCTCGATCAGGGCTAGGCCATCGTTACCCACATCATCAATGCGGCCGATGAAAGGCGACACATAAGTAGCCCCGGCTTTAGCCGCCAAAATGGCTTGGCCCGCTGAAAACACCAATGTGCAATTAGTTTTGATGCCCCGATCCGAAAAATAACGAATGGCTTTCACCCCATCCCTGATCATGGGGATTTTTACCACGATTTTGGGATCAATGGTCACCAATTCTTCCCCTTCCTCCACCATGCCCCGAAAATGGGTCGAGATAACTTCCGCGCTCACATCCCCGTTCACAATATCGCAAATGGCCTTGTAGTGGCTAAAAATGGTGTCCTTGCCCTTGATCCCTTCTTTGGCCATAAGGGATGGGTTGGTGGTGACGCCATCCAAGACCCCGAGTTCTTCCGCTTCGCGGATTTCGGCCAAATTTGCCGTATCAATAAAAAATTTCATTTGCTGTGGGATAACTGTTTAAAAACAAGAAACTTGGCTGGTTTGATCCCATCAAATGGAGCGGAAACAAAATCAGGCCCGCAAAAATAGGAAAATGAAAACACGAAATACTAGAGGGGGAGGAACAAAAATAGCAAGCCAAGTATCGCACCGCTACAACTAATTACCTTTGCTACCTTCCGGTCCTGGAGGATTCATAGGAGCTGGTCGCACCGGCTTGCTGGCACAAATTTAGCTCTGGTTTGCACAATAACAATAGGTGGGCAGAAAAATAAATGGTTGCCCCCCATTCTTGGGTGGACAAATTGTTTGGTTTGAAAATAGATTAATTTCGCAGTAACTTTTTATAAACAGTTTTTGAGCAACACACATTTCATTTACCTTATCCAAAACACCACATTCAATACATTGCTATGGGCTACATAGAACCTGCACCAATAAATAAAGAAAACCCTTTTGAGTCGATGATGGTACGTTTTAACGACGCTGCCAAAATTGTCGGACTTGATGACGAAACGTATGAAGTGTTAAAGCGGCCCCACAAAGTCGTCATCGTTTCCCTCCCCGTGACCATGGACAATGGTCGCAAAAAAGTGTTTGAGGGCTACCGGGTCATTCACTCCAATATTTTGGGACCGGCCAAAGGGGGCATCCGGTTTGATTTGGGGGTGCACCTTGATGAAGTAAAGGCGTTGGCCGCTTGGATGACTTGGAAATGTGCCGTGGTTGATATTCCCTACGGCGGGGCCAAAGGGGGCGTGATTTGTGACCCCCGCTCGATGTCGATCGGGGAACTGGAGCGGCTCACCCGGGCCTATACCTCGGCTCTGGTCGATGTTTTTGGGCCAGATCAAGACATTCCCGCCCCAGACATGGGGACGGGCCAGCGCGAAATGGCGTGGTTGATGGACGAATATTCCAAGGCACAGGGCCGAACTGTCAATGCAGTCGTTACCGGTAAGCCATTGGTTTTGGGCGGTTCGCTCGGCCGTGTAGAAGCTACTGGGCGCGGTGTTATGGTCAGCGCCCTGTCGGCAATGGACAAGATGAAGATCAACCCAGCCAAAGCCACCTGCGCCATACAAGGATTTGGCAATGTGGGATCCAATACTGCTACCTTACTTGAGGAGCGTGGACTGAAGATTTGTGCCATCAGCGATCATACCGGTGCTTTCTATAATGACAAAGGCATTAACTTGGCCGCTGCAATTGCCTACAAAAATGCCAACAATGGTATTTTGGAAGGCTTCAAGGGCGGTGATGAAATGTCCAATGCCCAACTACTGGAATTGGCAGTGGATGTATTGATCCCGGCGGCCAAGGAAGACGTGATCACGCTCGAGAATGCGCGCAACATCAAGGCCCGGTTGATCGTGGAAGGGGCAAATGGACCTACCTCTGCCAGAGCTGACAGCGTTTTGTACAAGAATGAGGTGGCGGTTGTGCCCGATATTTTGGCCAATGCGGGTGGCGTTACAGTTTCATATTTTGAATGGGTGCAAAACCGGATCGGCTACAAGTGGCCCTTGGATCGGGTCAATCGCCGTACTGACCGCGTGATGAAGGACGCTTTTGAGAAAGTGTACAAAACCGCCGTTGAATTTAAGATTTCCCTGCGCTTGGCCGCCTATGTGGTGGCAATCAGCAAGGTTGCCGAAACCTACAAATACCGGGGCGGTTACTAATCAGCAAGGAACCAATAGCTTCACCATTCAACACCCCAAGGATTTTCACTCATCCTTGGGGTGTTTTGTTTTGGGTCCGAGTGGACCTGGTTTCCCATTACCGAACTGGACGGATTGCTCTTGCTCAAGGTAACTGGCCCAGATCCATGCAAAAATGCGAAAGTGAGTTGATTTACCAACTTACTGGTAAAACCAACTCACTTTGAGCCGCTAAACTATTTGTTCCGTCAGTGATCGCCAAAGCGTTTTTCACCAGCGGTCACTGCCACGGCCAAACTGTTTTGCTTGGGTGGAAGGGGGCAAGTGGCAAAATCGGTGAAAGCACAGGGCGGATTGGTGGCCTTGTTGAAATCCAACACGGTGGTTCCATCTGGCCCGGGTTTGTCGGCATACAAGAAGCGCCCCGTTGGATATGTATGCTTTTTATTGGTTTGGTCGGCAAATAAAATGAATAGCTTGTCGCCACTGTCCACCGCATCCAACCGGTATTCTTTGCCTTTAAGGGAGAAAACCAATGTGCCCGGCGATTCTTGCTGGCTAACTTGTCCCAGCACATCCAGAATGGGAATCTTCTTGCCACTGGTAGCTGGTTCCAGCCGGGCCACTACTTTCCATTTCAAACTGGCCGGATAAGTCTCAATGCCGTTGAATGAGCGGAGCAATGGGCTTTCCAGATCGCGCAGGCGCACTGCATACGCATCACCGCGCTTGATGATGAACCACCGCAATGACTGGTGGCGCAAAACCACTGATTCTTCCTGCTCAGGTGCAAAAAGCACGAGTTTATCGATTCTCTGTTCTCCTTGCAGCACTTCGGCCGCCGGGGCGATTTCTGCCCGCACCTGCCCGTTTTCGAGAACCAAGTGGCCAAGCAGGCCCGCACTTTTGTCTGGTGGAAACACCAGATCATTGGTGGGGGCACTGCCAAAGGAATTTTTCCCCGGTTTGAGCCAAAACAATCCGGCCAAATTGAGCCAACCGTTTTCACTTTTGAGCCCCGCGACCCGTTTGGCGTGCCATTCCTTGATCTCTTGTTGATAAGCGGCTGGGGTGTCTTGTGAGGCCGGGGCAAAGGCAAAACCGGCAGCCATTAAGCCCATTAAGCCTAAAATGAATAACTTTTGGGTGATATATAAATTTTTCATACGAATTAAGTTTGAGTTGAATGGGCGTAATTGGGTACAAAACGGTCGCGGGTAAGGTTTATCCACCAGCCTGCCCCACTGAGTTTTTGCCCGGCCCAATTGGAAAACGGAGCAAAGTTAGCAATAAATATTAACTCTATCTTCTTAGTAGATTTTAGGCCTGAACAAATCTTAAAGACCGGTAACGAAGTAAGTCGAATATATAAAAATACAGAAAATGTTCTGGTATTTGTGAATGTAGTATTTGTTTTCTAGGTTTACACTAAGAATGATGGCCCGACCATAGTTTCTATGCAGTAGGAACTAATTGATTAAACCTCTCTATCACTATTTTATCATCTCAGATAGACATTTGAAGGCACAAAATGTTAATTTATATAACCGTTTGGGCTTGGGATGTAAAAAATTACCGTAAACTGCCCAATACCAATCGCTTAGCCAAACTACCCCTACCACAGAGCTAAAAAAAGTGCAGTTGGCCGGTTGCTGTTTTGGTAGCTCGGCCACTGTATCCTAGATGGAAAGGGCTAGCAAAAGCGCGAGTAGGTGTTTTGTGGTAGTACGTATTTAGTCCCAGAGATAGGAGCAATAAAACTGATTGTGAATTTCATGGCTTGATTTTTCTCATCCTCTGATCTTTTTTTAATCTTAGTCGAGACTATGCTAAAAATTGCTTTTTAATTGCAAAAAAAGGAAAAAAAGGAAATTAGGAATTGTCAATAAATAAAGTTATCAATTCAAAATCACAATTATCTGATAATTATCATTTTAAATAATAAAAATGTGTATGTTATTTATTGACAGTTACATTAGTACCGTCAAGTGCAAAGTTGATCGAACCTTCGCTACTGCCGACAGCGAAGTAGTGTAAAACGCCAATGATTTTCAATTACGCATAAACTGAGCAACACCACATGAAGTTAAAAGCCATAAGCATAAAAGGGTATAAATCGATTGATGGTGTTTCTGGTGCATCACTTGATTTTGGCGACATCACAATTTTGCTTGGCGCAAATGGAGTAGGAAAAAGTAACTTGGTTTCCTTCTTCAGTATGTTGAACTATATGATGACTGGGTCATTACAAAATTTTATTGCCGAGCGGGGTTTTGCAGATTCCTTTTTGTACTTCGGCAGTAAGCTGACCCGTGAGATTTCAGCCCAAATCGAATTTGTCGATGATCGGGCAATCGACAAGTATGAATTTAGGCTCACTTATGCCGCTGGTGATATTCTAATTTTTACCGAAGAAACCCTTTCTTATCAAAAGACAAGCTCACGGCGGCCCTATACTTTACAATTAAACCCTGCGGTTAGGGAGTCCGATTTGCTGGAGTACGTAAAGCGACCTTCTATAACGCAAATTGAGAAACAAAATGCTTCGGTTATTTTGAGGTTACTGCAAAATTGTAGGGTGTTTCATTTTCATGATACCTCTATGAGCACTAGGGTGCGCGGGCAAGGATACATCGAAGACAATCGTTATCTGAATAGTGATGGGGGAAACTTAGCCGCTTTTTTATTTAAGCTCAAAGAAAACCCTGATACAGTCCCGTATTACGCGAAGATTATCCGCTATGTCCAAAAAGTGATGCCCCAATTCGGCGATTTTGATTTAGTTCCGAGTGATCGGAACCAAAACTATATCATCCTGAACTGGCGGGATAAAAATAATCCCCAATATTTGTTTGGACCTCATCAGCTTTCCGACGGCTCGCTCCGGTTCATGTGTTTGGCGGCTTTGCTGTTGCAGCCCCCAGCCCTCTTGCCCAAAGTAATTATCTTGGACGAGCCCGAGCTGGGGCTTCACCCTTCGGCCATCGCTTACTTGGCGGGAATGGTCAAAGCAGCCAGCCAACATGCCCAAATCGTAATCGCAACTCAGTCGCCCAGGCTCGTCGACGAGTTTGAACTAAAAAATATCGTCATTGTTGAGCGCGACCGCCAAACGAATGCTTCTGTATTCAGTCGGAAAAACCCCGATGAACTTATAGCCTGGCTGGAAGAATACAGCCTGAGTGAACTTTGGGAAAAAAATGTGATCGGGGGCCAGCCATGAGCAACTACACTTACCTCAACGTTTTAGCCGAAGGGCAAGCCGAAAGGGAATTTGCTCAAAAAACCTTGGGCCTGCATCTTGAGCCTTTGGGAATACTGGTAGATAGCCGCTGTGTGACTACCAGCAGGAAGCAGCACAAAAAGGGGGGGCTTGACAATTATCTCAAAGTAAAAAACGATCTTCAAAGGTGGATTAATGAAGAAAAAGGTCGACGACCTTTTTTTACCACCATGTTTGATCTTTATGCCCTACCCAATGACTTTCCTAGTTTTGCAGAGTCGTTGCAAATCAGCGACCCATACCAAAGAGTGGAGTTTTTAGAAAAGGCTTTTCTCGACGATATTGACTTCCATAAATTTATTCCCTACCTCCAATTGCATGAATTTGAGGCCCTTTTATTGGCCAACCCTGAAGTACTTTTATTGGAATACATTGGGGCAGAAGCACAGGTTGAAAAGCTAAAAAAGATAGTTGCCGACCATCACAACAATCCAGAGGAGATAAACACCGGAAAGACAACTGCCCCATCCAAAAGAATCATCTCATTAATCCCTGAATATGAGGGAAACAAGGTAAGTGTGGGCGCAGTGCTTGCTGGAATAGAGGGGATAGAAGCTCAAAGAGAGCGGTGCAAGCATTTTGCGGATTGGGTAAATAAACTAAAAAACATATCCCAACAAGTTGAATGAAACGAAATGTAACATAGGTCAAGGTGGTGTGTCCGAGGTGCGCTATAAATCGTGTAGCAAAGGTTATTAAAGCCATTTGTAACATTTGAATGGACATTTTTATTCAACACAAAAGTTCTACCAAGGGTTATCTGGCCCCCCGATCCACTATTGGACCTCAACCAACTCACTGCCTCACTTTGCCAACAAGTTTTTGACCTCATTTAATTTAAGCAAAGCCTCTACCGGCGAAATGGTATTGATGTCCAGATTTTTGAGCATTTCTTTCACTGTTTTGAAGTTGGGGTCGGCGGCCTCGAACAAATTCATTTGATAAAGTTGGGCTTTGGGCACCTCGCGCACCCGCACATTGTGACGCTCGCGCCCGCTGTCCTTTTCCAAGTGCTGCATGATCTCGTGGGCCCGCAACACGACGGGGTTGGGCATCCCGGCCATTTGGGCCACGTGGATCCCAAAACTGTGCTCACTGCCTCCCTCGACCAATTTACGCATAAAAATTACTTTATTGCCCGCTTCTTTTACCGATACATTGAAATTTTTGATTCGTTTAAAGTCACCCGCCAGTTGGTTGAGCTCATGGTAGTGGGTAGCGAACAGCGTTTTAGGCCGGAATTTGGGATGATTGTGCAAAAATTCCACAATCGCCCACGCAATGGAAATGCCATCGTAGGTACTGGTGCCCCGGCCAATCTCGTCCATCAGCACCAAGCTGCGGTCGCTGAGATTGTTGAGAATGCTGGCCGTTTCGGTCATTTCTACCATAAAAGTCGACTCCCCACGTGACAAGTTATCGCTGGCCCCCACCCGGGTGAACACTTTATCGACCAAGCCCAAGTGTGCTTCGCGCGCAGGGACGAAACTGCCCAGTTGCGCCATTAAAACAATGAGCGCGACTTGTCGCAAAAAGGTACTTTTGCCCGACGCGTTGGGGCCGGTGATGATGAGCAGTTGCTGGTTGTCGGTGTCCATCACGCAATCGTTGGGCACGAACGGTTCGTCGCGCGCGATTTCCACGACGGGATGGCGGCCACTGCGAATATCGAGCGTTGAATCTTCCAAAATCTGCGGGCGCGCGTAATCGCGGCGGCTCGCGACTTCGGCAAAACTGGCGTACACATCGAGATGCGCCAAGGCG
>JAYUVL010000151.1:0-3350 GCA_043754075.1 Cytophagales bacterium
TTGAAATAAATTTTATTTTATGTTACATTTGATAAGTACAATTATTGGATGCGCATGGGCACAAAAAAATGGGATTGGCACTATTGGAATATAAAAAAAGCATTTATTTTTGTACCATATATTACACTAGTACGCTTTTCAGCACAATCACTTCACTTCTACGCAGTAATCAGTTGATTATTTTCGGTTCACACTTACCGAATGCTCTATGGTCATGTTTAAGCACTTACTATTATCTTACCTGCTGGTATTGGGCGTAGCCTCGCAGGCGCAGGTGTCCCGTCAAACTCCGACAAATCAAACAGGATCCAACGAATCTGCCCGGATCCTTACAAGCACTGCCAAGTTGGACAAGTTGCCTGGCAAGATTGAGCCAGCCCAATTTTTCCGCCAGAAGGAACAGTATGCCACCACCCGCGCTGGCAACCGCTACCATGTGCTGGTCGGCCTGACCGATGCCCTGACTCCCCAAAAGGAGGCGGCATTGGCCCAGCAAGGAATCCGGCTCACTTCGTACTTTGGACAGGGAGCTTGGTGGGCCGAAGTGAGCCCCCAAGCCACTGAAAATGGCATTGCAGGCGTATATGTAGTTCCACCCGCCGAGAAAGCGGCCGCTGGCCTGCTCAATGCCAAGTCAATGGCGGGACTGGTGGACATCGATCTGCTGGTCGCCCCTATGGCCCTTGGCACTGAAATGAGCAGCCAACTCGCCCAAGCCGGGGCCACCGTACTGGCCAAGCACGAAATGTTCGGCCTCTTGCGGGTGCGGGCCACCGAAGCCAAGTTGCTAACTTTATTGGCCCTGCCCTACGTTTATTGGGCCGAACCGGGCGACCAAGCCTTGGAACTCCATGATGAGTTCAGCCGCAACCATTACCGTGCCAACACCCTAGCCCTTCGCCCCAGCCTGAGTGTGACTGGCCAGGGCGTGAAAATCGGGCAGTGGGACGGGGGAATGATGGCCCACATTGACATGACCAGCCGCATTACCCAAGTGGAGGCCAATGGCAGCCAACCGATCGATAACCTCCGGCACGGAACCAATGTGATGGGCATCATGGCCGGCGGCGGCTGGCGCTACCCCACTGCCGCGGGAATTGCCCCAGGGGCATCCGTGTTTTTCCACACGATCAGTGGCGTGTTTCCCGATAATTTTATTCCTTATGAAATGTACCAGGCCGTTGAGGGCCGGGATGTGTCCATCACCCAAAATTCCTATGGCCCGTCGTTGTTGTCTGGCTGCACCGGAATGCCCTACAGCACCTTGAACCGCGCGATTGACCAAATCGTCAACACCCAACCCCAAGTTTTCCACGCTTTTGCTTCGGGCAACAGCGGTTCTTCGTGCAGTGGCTACCGGAGCGTGGTGAATGTGCCCAAAAATGCAATGGTAGTAGGCAATGTCAATGCCTTTGTCGACATGGTGGAGGGTTCCAGTTCGCGGGGCCCCTCACGCGATGGCCGCATCTTCCCGCACATCGTCGTGGCCGGGGGCAGCGTGCTTTCCTTATATGATAACAACAATTACAGCGTTCGCGGTTCAGCCACCTCGATGGCCTGCCCACAAGTGTCCGGTGGGGCCGCCGTCCTTTCTGAACTGTTTGGCAAGTTGAACAGTGGGGCCAAGCCCGATGCCACACTCCTCAAGGCAGTAATGTGCAACGGAGCTACTGAAATAGGCAACCCTGGCCCCGATTTCGTTTCGGGCTTTGGCAAAATGAACCTGCTCAACGCCGCCAAAGCCTTGGAAAACCGCCAATATGAACTCAACCGAGTAGCCAACAACGGCCTGTACACCAAGACGATTTCCTTGCCTGCCAATACCCGCAAGTTGAAAGTAATGCTGGCTTGGAACGACCCCGCGGCCCTGCCCACCAGCGGCGTAGCATTGGTCAACGACCTGAACCTTTCGTTGGTCAGCCCTAATGGGGAAACCATTTTGACTTGGGTGCTCAGCAATGTGGATGGCCAACTGGGCAACCCGGCAGTACGCGGCCTCGATAACCTCAACAACATCGAGCAAGCCACTGTGGACAATCCCCTGAGTGGCCAATGGACGCTGCAAGTGCGCGGGGCCAATGTGCCCGTGGGAGCCAATCAGGCTTTTGCGCTCACTTGGCAAGTGGACAACGATTACTTGCAGATCACCTACCCCAATGGCGGCGAGAAAGTGAACCCCCAAAATGACCAAGGCACCGTGCTCGGCTACCGGGTACAGTGGGACGGTGAAGGGTTGACCGGCAACTTGACCCTGGAAATGTTCAATGGCACCGCTTGGACGGTGATCAACAACGCCCTGCCCGCCACTAGCCGCTGGGCCGATGTCAATTTCAACACTGCGCTGGTCACCGGCCAAGCCAAGTTCCGCATCAGCGGTCAAGGCATCGGTGGGGCCGCCCTGAGCGATGAGTCAGATCGCCCCTTCCACGTGATCAACGCCCCCGTTTATGATTGGCTCAGCGCTTGGCCCGTCACCAACGATGTGGTGAACTTGAGCTGGAGCGCTGTTACTGGCGCAACTGCCTACGAGGTAATGCAATTTGATCTGGCCGCGCCCGCTTGGCGCACCATCGCCACGGTGGCCGCCCCAACCCTCAGTTTTGCCGTATCCAATTTGCCCAAAAACCAAACCTACTGGTTTGCGATCCGGGCCAAGGCAGTAGTAAATGGCGTAGAAGTAGTGGGTGAGCGTGCTCCTGGCCGTTCGGTCACTTTGGGCGCCACGCCCGTGGCCGGCACCGATCTGGCGCTGACCACCCTGTTTGCCTCCCCGCGCCCAGATGCCTGTTACGTCAATTCCAATGCCCAGCCAGTGCGCCTGCTGCTCACCAACCGGGGCAATGCCCTCGCGTCGGGCGTGGTGGTGCCGGTCAGCTACCAAGTGAACAGCCAAACGCCAGTGAGCCAAAATTTTGCGTTGACCCGCAACGTGGCCAATGGCGATACGATTAGCTGCTGGTTTACCCAGCGGGCCAACTTCTCGCTACCGGGTGATTATACAATCCAGGCCACCATTAGCCCGGTGGGCGATCTGGTGAGTAGCAACAATACCCAGCAGATCAATTTCACCGTGAGTGCTCCCCCGCTGATCGCAGCCTCGGCCTACCCTGCGGCGGCGGCTCCCAACGGAAAGGCGTTCCTCAGCATCCCCGGCCTGCCCGTGAATGTGTATCAGTTGAGCGATGTGCCTTTTGCTCCCGAAGACATGAGCGGGGCTGCCGTTGTCAATTTTGGCAATGTGTTGTTCAGCGATCAGTTGCCCATCGGGTTTGATTTCAAATTCTATAACGATACCTATAAGCACTTGTACATCACCCGCGAAGGGCTGGTCAATTTTGATGGCTTTGATC
>JAYUVL010000152.1:0-2007 GCA_043754075.1 Cytophagales bacterium
TCTTATTGTTTTTCTACTAAACTGGTTTAAATTTGCCTATTATACCGTTATTTTGGCGGTGTTTTTTTTGATTTTATCTTTTCTTTTATTCAACTTCATTAAATCTTATGTGCGGGATTGTAGCATATTTGGGCGAAGCCGAGGCGTGTCCCATTATTCTAAAAGGGTTGAAGCGGTTGGAATATCGAGGGTATGACAGTGCCGGGGTTGCCCTTATGAATGGCGAACTGAACGTCTATAAAAAGAAGGGCAAAGTGGTAGAACTGGAAAACTTTATAGATGGCCACGCGCCCGCCCACAGTTTACAAGCCAGCATAGGCATGGGTCACACTCGGTGGGCCACCCACGGCGAACCCAATGATGTGAACGCCCACCCCCACTGTTCAACCGATGGCAAATTGGCCATCATCCATAACGGGATCATTGAAAATTACTTGGTTCTCAAAAAAGAGTTGATGCACCGGGGGCACGTCTTCCAAAGCCAGACCGACTCCGAGGTGCTGATCCAGTTCATTGAGCGGATCCAAAAAGACAATGAGTGCTCACTGGAAGAAGCCGTGCGTTTGGCCCTGAACAAAGTAGTGGGGGCTTATGCCATTGTGATCATGTCGGTGGACACGCCCGAGCAATTGATCGCGGCGCGCAAGAGCAGTCCTTTGGTGATTGGGGTGGGCCAACGCGACGCCGACGGCCAGCCTACCGAATTTTTTCTAGCCTCTGATGCCACTCCGATTATTGAATACACCAAAGATGTAGTCTATCTAAACGATTTGGAAATCGCCGTGATCAAGCGGGGCGGCAAACTGGAGATCAAGACCATCGCCGATGTGGCCACTACGCCCTATATCCAGCGACTGGAAATGGAACTGGAATCGATCGAAAAGGGGGGCTACGACTCTTTCATGCTCAAAGAAATTTTCGAGCAGCCCCATTCCGTGCGCGACTGCCTACGGGGCCGCCTCATCGCCGACCAGCACTACCTGGCCTTGGGCGGCATTCGCCAATATTTGGACAACTTGCTGAATGCCAAGCGGATCATCATCTTGGGCTGTGGCACCTCGTGGCACGCTGGGTTGGTGGCCGAATACCTGATCGAGGAACTAGCCCGCATCCCGGTCGAGGTGGAGTATGCCTCTGAGTTCCGTTACCGCAACCCTGTCATCGATGAAGGCGATGTGGTGATCGCGGTGTCACAGTCGGGCGAAACGGCCGATACCCTCGCTGCCATCGAGCTGGCCAAAAGCAAGGGGGCCATCGTGTTCGGGATTTGCAATGTGGTCGGGTCGTCTATCGCCCGGGCCTCGCACGAAGGGGCCTACACCCACGCCGGCCCGGAGATAGGGGTGGCCAGCACCAAGGCTTTCACGGCCCAGATTACCGTACTGTCCATGCTTGGACTCATTTTGGCCAAAAAACGCGGCACCATCACCGAGAGCCAATACACCGAACTGCTCTGGGAAATGGAGGGGATCCCGGCCAAAATCGAAAAAGCGCTGCAAAGCAACAGTTTGATTGAGGTGATTGCCAGCAAAATCAAAGATGCCCGCAACTGCCTTTACCTAGGGCGCGGCTTCAACTTCCCCGTGGCACTCGAGGGGGCGCTCAAGCTCAAGGAGATTTCGTACATCCACGCCGAGGGCTACCCGGCCGCCGAAATGAAGCACGGGCCCATTGCCCTGATCGATGCCGAAATGCCAGTCGTGTTCATCGCGATCAAAGACAGTTCCTACGAAAAAGTGGTGTCCAATATACAGGAGGTGAAGGCCCGCAAGGGCATCGTGATCGCCATCGTGACCGAAGGCGACGACTTGATCACCACCATGGTAGATTACGTAATCGAGGTGCCCGCTTCTTATGACGTGCTGATGCCCCTGCTCACTGTCATCCCGCTGCAACTGCTGGCTTACCACATAGCAGTTATGCGTGGGTGCAACGTGGACCAGCCCCGCAACTTGGCCAAATCCGTCACCGTCGAATGACGCTGATAGGCATCGGCGTCGACCTGAT
>JAYUVL010000153.1:0-3736 GCA_043754075.1 Cytophagales bacterium
CCGCACCGATGAAAAACGACCTAGTTGCCGTCGGTTTTGAAGATGTGACCTCGGCTGTTCAAGTCGATGAGGTGCTCAAACGCCCCGGCACCGTGCTGTTGGTCGTGAACTCCGTGTGTGGCTGCGCGGCTGGGGCAGCCCGGCCCGGCGTAAAACTGGCCCTGCAAAGCGCCGAAATCAAGCCTGACCACCTAGCCACCGTGTTTGCCGGAGTGGACAAAGAAGCAGTGGCCAAGACCCGGGAACATTTATTGCCCTATCCACCTTCTTCGCCCGCCATCGCCCTGTTCCGCGACGGCGAGTTGGTGCATTTCATCGAGCGGCACCACATCGAGGGCCGCAATGCCGAAATGATCGCCAATCACCTAGTTGATGTTTTTGAAGAATTTTGTGTGGAGGCATAACTGGCCGCCAATCTTGCTAACCCCTTCGCCCATTACCCGGTGGAGGGGTTTCTTTTTGGGCAACGGTGGCGAGTTAGCCGACAATTTGCCCAACCTTGGTGACTTGGGGAACTGGACCAGCCGCGCGGTTTACCATGGTCTGGGCCAAGCCGGGCAACGCTTCCCATTAGCGGGGTGCGGCTCAAAAGTTGCCAAAAAAACGTAGCTTTGTTTTAGGCAGGCAAGTTCATCCGCTAGTAAAAGCCTTCCGGTAGATTTATCGAATTTATCTCGCTGGTCACCAGTGATTTATTTTTCGGATTTGTAGCGTATCAATTTTGCTTTGATATCCATGACTTGCCTCTTTTGTCAGACAAATGCTAACCAACGCCAGCTTTATTCTACGATTTTCTGTTGGCTTCCGCAAGCCGTTTGCTTCGCGCTCGCCTATGGGCTGTGCTTGCTCATGCCTGTACGTGGGCACGCCCAAGCAGCCCGCGTGCAGGGCCGCGTGACCGACAGCCTGGGCAATGCCGTTTCGGCAGTCAGTGTAATACTGGTGGGCACGCGGCAAGGCACTGCCACCGATGAAACGGGTGCCTACTCCTTGAGCCTACCGCCCGGTACGTGGACCCTCCGTTTTCGGCACATCCAGCACCAAGAAGCCCAACGGCAGCTCCAGCTCCTGCCGGGCGAGATCCGCAATTTTGATCTCGTGTTGCAAAGCAAGACCCGCGTACTGCAAAGTGTGGAAATCAAAGATACCCGCGATCAACGGGGCGAGGTAAGTACGCTCAACATCCGCCCGTCGGTCTTGCGCCAGATCCCCACTCCCTTCGGTGATTTTAACCAAGCCTTGGCCACCATTGGTTTGGGGGTGGTGAGCAACAGCGAACTGTCCACTGCCTACTCGGTGCGCGGGGGCAGTTTTGACGAAAACTTGGTCTATGTCAACGGCATCGAGATTTATCGTCCTTTTTTGGTTCGGGCCGGCCAACAGGAAGGCCTGAGCTTTGTCAACCCGGATCTGGTGCAGGGAGTCGAGTTTTCGTCGGGCGGCTGGCAAGCCAAATACGGGGACAAACTTTCCTCGGTACTGAACATCCAATACAAGACCCCAGAAAAATTTGCCGCTTCGGCTTCGGCGGGCCTGCTGGGCACCACCGCCCACGTGGAAGGTGCGAGCCGCAACCAACGGATCTCCTTCTTGGCAGGGGTGCGCTACAAATCGGCCCGCTATTTACTCAACACCTTGGAAACCAAGGGTCAATATTTTCCGCGCTTTCTGGATGGGCAAGCCATGCTGAACATTGCCCTGAGCAAACCAAAGGGACCGGCCACCGCCCGCACCAACTTGGCCATCCTGTTTTCGTTGGCCAGCAACCGCTACCAAGTGCTGCCCCAAGATCGGCAAACGGATTTCGGGACTTTTTCCCAAGCGTTCCGCCTCTCGGTGGGCTTTGAGGGCCGCGAACAGTTGAGCTATGACACCCGCCAGATCGGCCTGAACCTGAGCCACCGCTGGAGCGACAAATGGAGTTCCAATTTGATTGCCTCGGGGCTGCAAACCCAAGAACGGGAATACCAGAACGTGGAAGGGACCTACCGCCTGTGCGATGTCGATACCAACTTGGGCTCTCCCGATTTCAATCGCTGCATCGTGACGCGGGGGGCAGGATCGCTTTATGAGTATGGGCGCAATGAGTTGAATGCCAATATTTTATCAGTGGAAAACCGAAACGAGTACCGGCCGGGGCCACGGAGCCGGATGGCCTTGGGCGTGCGCTATTCGCAGGAGGCGGTTTTTGATCGGCTTTCCCAGTATGGTTTTATCGACTCGGCTGATTATGTGACCATTACCTCCCGGCTAGAGGCCGATCTGGCCCTCCGATCCCACCGCTGGATGGGCTATGCCCAGCACACCCTGTATTTGGGCGATACCCAAACGCTCACGTATGGCTTGCGCCTGAATTATTGGAGCGTGAACAACCAATGGTTGCTTGCCCCGCGCTTCCAATATGCCATCAAACCACGCTGGAAAAGGAACATCTCCTTCAATGTGGCGGCCGGAATCTACCAGCAACCGCCTTTTTACCGCGAGCTCCGCAACTTCAATGGCCAATTGAACCGAGGCTTAAAAGCCCAGGAATCGGCCCATTTTATCGTCGGCCTGGATTGGAATTTTAAACAATGGGGCCGGCCTTTCAAGTTTATCAGTGAGGTGTATTACAAGGCTTTGTGGAACGTAGTGCCCTATGACATGGACAACCTGCGCTTGCGCTATTACGCCACCAACAGCGCCCGCGCCTACGCAATGGGGGCCGATTTCCGCGTGAGTGGCGAGTTTATCAAAGGGACCGAATCGTGGTTTGCCCTGAGTGTGCTCTCGGCCCGCGAGCGCGTGGACGGAGACGAGCGCGGTTTTATCCGCCGGCCGACCGACCAGCGGGTCACCTTCACCACCTACTTCGAGGATCACCTGCCCAACAACCCCAGTGTGCGGGTCAACCTGCGGCTGCTCTACGGCAGTGGGCTCCCGTTCGGCCCGGCCAATTTTCCCAACTTGCGGGCGGCGTTTCGTGGCCCATCCTACCGCCGGGTGGACATCGGGTTCTCCAAAATCATCGATTTCAAAAAAGAGAAGGGCTTAAAAAACCTGTGGCTTGGTTTGGAAATCCTTAACCTGTTGGGCATTGACAACACCATTTCCTACCTTTGGATCCGGGATTTCGCCGGGACGCAGTACGCCGTTCCCAATGGTTTGTCCCAGCGGTTTTTCAACCTGCGCGTGGTAGCGCGGCTCTAGGCTACAATACGGAACCAATGGTGGGAGAGAGGGGGGCAAAGTGGTGACTTTCGCTAGGCCCAAAACCGTTGGGCACAATGAATAGAAATACAACTTTTTTACAGAGACTTGATGCCTCGGGACAAGCTTCTCTCAGACCAAGGCGGACAATCTCCGCCTTTTTTCGTATATTTGTTTGCATTCAAATAGGCACTTATGCAATTCGCTGACATTAAAAACGACATCGCTTTTCGCAAAATATTCGGTAATGAAACCAAAACCGAGATTCTCATTTCCTTTCTCAATGCCATTCTCAAACTGGAGGGCTCAAAACAAATCGTCTGGGTAGAGATCCTCAACCCCTACCAACTGCCTCGCATGGCTGGCTCCAAAACAACTATTCTGGATGTAAGAACCAAAGACCAGTCGGGCAACTTCTACATTGTGGAAATGCAGGTTACGGACAAAAAAGGGCTTGATAAGCGCCTTACTTTTTACAGTGCCAGGGGTTATGCTTCCCAATTAGACGCAAGCGAAAACTACTATAAACTGAAACCTGTAATTTTTA
>JAYUVL010000154.1:0-9876 GCA_043754075.1 Cytophagales bacterium
AATGCCATCATGCTGTTGAACCTGTTGGGGGCCGAGTTGAGCAGTTTCATCACCCAGGCGCAATTGAACAACCAGTTGTCGCAGAGCGAGAGCCGTTTCCGCATCTTGGCCGACAATTCGCCTGCCCTCCTGCGGGCGATGGGCCCGGACGGCGAGTTCAATTTTTTCAGCAAACAATGGCTGCGGTTTACGGGCCGGGTGCAGCGCGAAGAGCAGGCGGGGGGCTGGCTGGCCAATGTCCACCCCGAAGATCGCCCCGCGCTGGAGCATGACTTGAAGGAAAAAATCGGCATCCGTCAACAGTTTGAGGTCCAATATCGGTTGCGCCGCAAGAATAGCGAATATCGTTGGCTGCTGGATCACGGCACCCCCTACCTCAACAAACAGGGCGAGTTCCAGGGCTATATCTGCTCGGCCATCGACGTGACGGACCGCCGCCAGAAGGAAAAAGACAAATCACAGGAGGAAGCCGTCCGTTTCACCCGCGAGGGGTTGGAAAAATCGCTGCTGCGGGCCTCTTTTTTGGCCGTTACGGTGGAGTTGGACGGGCGGATCACCTACTGCAATCAACGGTTTCTCGACATTACCGGGTGGGAGATCGATGAAGTGCAGGGCACCACACTGGTCCATTTTCTGGCTATTGACAGGGCCGACGATGCCAATTTTCAGCTTGACTCCCTCCTCAACCATTTTGAGGGCAAACTCCGCAAGGCCGATGGCACCCACCTCACCCTGCGGTTCAATTCCGTAGTGTGGAACAACCGTACCGGCAAGGTAACCGCCCTCACCGTGATGGGCGAGGACATCAGCGACAAGCTCAGGATCCAGCAACAACTGGCCGAGAGCAACAAACGCCTCCAAGATATTTTTGACAATGCCAACGATCTGATCCAAGTCATTGGGGCCGACGGCAAGTTCAGGTTTGTGAACCGGGCCTGGCACAAAACCCTAGAATACAACGAGGCCGAAGTAAGCGATCTGTCACTGGACGATCTGTTGCACCCCGCCTATCGCGAGCAGACCTACCAAATACTGGAAAAAGCGGTCGATTCCCACCAAATCAGTGAGATAGAAACCGCTTTTCTGACCAAGGGCGGCCGCAAAATCAATTTGGCGGGCAGTGTGAGTTGCAGCTTTGTGGATGAAAAGCCAGAAATCTACCGCCTCTTGCTGCACGACATCACCGAGCGGGTGCGGGCCGAAAAACAATACACGCTCTATGCCCGCATTTCCAGCTTGGCAGCCAACAGTTCCAGTCTGGAAAGTTTATACCATAATTTTTACACCGAGCTGCTCACCTCTATGGAGATTGACAGCTTTTTGGTGGTGATGAAGGGTGAAAAAGACAACCAGCCCTATTTTCCCTACTTTGTCAACTCATCGTTTGCTCCCGACGAAGGTATCCAAGGCCGCGGGTTTGCCGAATATGCCCTCACTTTTGACCGGCAAATGTTTTTCTATGAAGATGTGATCCAGCGAATCACCAAGCGGCAGGGCATTACCAACAACGGGGCCATTCCCAAAGTCTGGATGGGCGTGCCCATCAAAGTGAACAACACCAATTTGGGCATGATCGTCCTACAGTCGTTCCGCAACCGCCGCATGTACAACAAGCGCGATCTGGAACTGCTCAATTTCATTTCCAACCAGTTGGGTACCGCCATCCAACGGACCTCGAGCCAAGAAAAAATCAAGGAACAGGCCTCCCGCCTCACCGCCATGTTTGAGAGCGGCGCATTGCTGATGTGGTCGGTGGGCCGCGATCTGCGCTTCACCCGCATCAACCGCAAATTTGGCCAACACATCCGCCACATTGAAGGCAAAGAGGCCAAAATCGGGATGCCAGCGCTGGATGCTTTTCAGAATGGAATGCGCGACAAGCTGTATTTCCTCCACGAATATTACCGCAAAGCGTTGGCCGGGCAAACCCAAGCATTTGAGCTGGAATTGGTCGACCCCAAAGACCAAGTCACTTGGCTGGAGGTGTTTCTCAGCCCGATTGTGGGCATCGAGAAGTTTGAGGTGGAGGAAGTTTCTGGGTTTGCCCACGACATCACCGCTAAAAAACAGGCCGCCGAAGAAATGAGACGGGCCGCCGAAGAGGCGATCAAAGCCAAAGAAGCCGAAAAAAAGGCCCGAGAAGCGGCCGAGAACCTTCTGGAAGCCAAAAAACGCTTCCTGTCCAACATGAGCCACGAAATTCGCACGCCCATGAACGGGATCATTGGCAACCTGGACATGGTGGCCGATTCGGATCTGGACCCCGAGCAGCGCCGGCTCATCACCACGATGAAAAAATCATCAGAAACCCTGCTCACCATCTTGAACGACATTTTGGACTTGTCCAAGATCGAAGCCGGTAAGATGGAACTGCGGCCCACCGGGGTTTCACTGCCCAAAATGCTGGACAAACTGCTCAACCTTTTCCAGCAGAAAGCCCAAGAACAAGGCAATGAGATGAGCTACCTGGTCGCACCGGGTGCCCCCCCAATCATCTTTACCGATGAGACCCGCCTGCTCCAAGTGTTGTCCAACCTGACCTCCAATGCACTCAAATTCACTGATCGTGGCAATATCTCCATCAAGATCAGCAAATTGGAAAGCCCGCATTCCCCTTCTGGCAAATTTTACCTCAAGGCCGAGGTAACCGACACTGGCATTGGCATTTCGGAAGACAACCAAAAACACCTCTTCCAGATGTTCAACCAATTGGAACACACTTACACCAAAAGCCATGGGGGCACGGGCTTGGGGCTGGCCATTTCCCAGCAGCTCAGCCGCTTAATGAACGGGGACATGGGCGTGTATTCCCACCCGGGCCGGGGCAGTACTTTTTGGTTCACTTTCGAGACCGAGGAGCGCAACGAAGCCGACATCCCCAAAAACAACTATGAGGAGCAGGGACAAGCCATCGCGGGGCAATTGTCCTCGGCCCCGCGTGTGCTCTTGGTGGACGACAATGCGATCAACATCAGCGTGGCCTCGGGCATTCTTACCCGGGCCGGCTGCCGGATCACCTCTTGCCAAAGTGCCATGGACGCCATCGCGCTCGTGAAAAAAATGTCCTTTGACCTCATTTTTATGGATGTGCAAATGCCAGTGATGAACGGGCTGGAAGCCACCCGCCACCTCAAGTCCCTCAATTTGCCGGATTTGCCGCCGGTAGTGGCCATGACGGCCTTCTCCATGACCGAAGAACGCAACGATTTCCTCAATGCAGGGATGGACGACTACATTGCCAAGCCAATTAATGCCCAAAATCTGATCAACAAAGTAAAACAATGGGCCAAGAACATTCCGAGTATTGCGTCGGCTGGACCGAATGATGCACCCTCAACGGCCCAGCTCGCCAAAGAACAATATGGCGAGCCCTTTTTGCACATTGTCAACCGCCAAACTGCCGACCAGCTCCGCAAATATGGCGGCGATGACATTATATTGGCTACCTATGGCGAGTTTGAAGCCGAGGTGGCCGAGATGATCACCCTCTGTGACGGAGCATTGGCCAGCCAAGATTACGTTGAAATCAAGAGCATTTTGCACACTATCAAGGGCAATGCGGGCACACTTGGAGTAGAACGTTTGGCCGAGCAGGTGCGCCGGGCGGAGGCCAGGCTCAAGGAAAACAATTATGCCCAAATGGGAGATGATTTGGCCCTGATCAAGGTGTATTTTGCCCAGTATCAAAACAATTATGCCGAAATATTGGGCCTGACCTGAGCCCCACGGCTCCTTGAACGATAAAAAGCTAAACCGGGAGTTTGGGACATGGCACAGTGATGCCACCGCCAATCAACCAAAATCCGTGGCGCAGCTTTGCGCCGCACCACGGATCGAAGGCCCATCCACCGTTGGTGGAATGATTATTTCACCCGCTCCAAATATTGGCCAGTGCGGGTGTCGACTTTGATCTTTTCGCCAATATCACAGAACAGCGGGACTTTGATCACCGCCCCAGTTTCCAATGTGGCAGGCTTCAGGGTTTTAGTGGCCGTGTCGCCCCTCATGCCGGGCTCGGTGTAGGTGATTTCCAGCACCACGTTTTGTGGAGGCTCGGCAAAGAGTGGGGTGTCACCGTCAAAAGCGACCAGCACCGAGGCCCCCTCCTTAAAGAAACCCAGGCTGTCCCCAAAAAGAGAGGCTGGGATGTAGGGCTGCTCGTAACTTTGGTGATCCATGCACACCAAACTTTCCCCGTCCCGGTACAGATACTCGAGTTCCCGAGTTTCTACCCGCACCAAATCAACCGTCTCATCGGGCCGGAAACGATATTCAGCCTTGCCCCCGGTACGGATATTGCGCATTGACCCTTGATAAAAGGCCCGCAAATTGCCCGGGGTACGGTGTTGCCATTCAATAATTTGACATAAATCATTATTGAACCGCAGAAATGAACCCATTGATAAATCTGATGCAACTGCCATTGGATTAATATTTTTTCCACAAAATTACACCATTCGAATCACTGTGCCAATAGTGGCCCAGGGGCGTTCGGGCCAGCCAAAGTGGAAAAAGCGAGGTCTGGCCCCAAATATTACGCCACCGTTCCCACACCCCGGCCAAGACACTGGGCAGAATGAGTATAGTTTTTGTAGTTAACTGTTTTCAACTGTTCCATTGCCCGATTTACTCTTATGTGCAAGAAATCAATTAGCCTGCTGTTCAACTTGTTATTGATTTGTACCTTTGGTGCTCAGGCACAGTCACGGCTCCTCGACTCGTTGGAACTGTCCCAACAAAAACTTTACTCATCGCTCGAGGAGGCCCTCAAAACGCCACAGAAAGTATATCGGCTTGAGTTGGCCAATTTTGGCCTTGATTTTTGGGCTGACAACCAAGATACGCTCAAGCATTTGCCACCCAGCATTGGCAGGCTGGTCAATCTCCAAGAACTGGACATCAGCGACAATTACCTAGAGTCGCTGCCCGCCGAAATCGGCAAGCTCAAAAATCTTCAAGTCCTCAAAGTTTCATCCAACCAACTCAAAAGCTTGCCGCCCGAAATTGGCAAATTGAGCCAGCTGCGCCATTTGGACGCGGAGGGGAACAACCTGCGGACGCTGCCGGCCAGTTTTGGCAAGTTGGGCTCCTTGGTTACGATCAACTTGAACCACAACATGCTCGATGAGTTTCCTCCTACCGATAGCCTCCCCAACTTGGAAACACTACTGCTCCACAGCAATGAAATCGGGGCAGTGCCATCCAGCTTTGGCCGCTTGGCCAAGCTCCAAGTACTCGAGCTGTGGGACAACCAACTCAAACGCCTACCCGATGAACTTGGGCAACTTACCAAACTCATCAGGCTGGACCTTAACTCAAACCAACTATCCGCCCTGCCCGCCAGTTTGGGTAAACTTCAAACGCTCATCTATCTCAACTTATCGCTCAATTTCCTCACCGAGTTGCCGGCCCAGATGTGTGGCATGGGCAAATTAAAAGAGCTCGATCTGTCCTACAACCATTTGACCAAACTCCCCCCCGAGATCGGCAATTTTGTCGCTCTCACCTCCATCGATTTGAGCCACAACCTCCTCCGTGCCCTTCCCCCGGAGATGGGCAAACTGAAAAGCCTACAGACCATCGATCTCAATATCAACAAACTGACCACCCTGCCCGAACAAATCGGGGCGCTCAAAAAGCTCAAAGAATTGGTACTGTGGCAAAACGAAATTACCTGGCTACCACCGGGGCTGGGCCGACTGACTACGTTGGAAACATTGGACCTGAATTCTAACCGATTACAAAAACTTCCACCAGAAATAGGCAAACTTTCCAATTTACGTGTATTAATTTTGTGGGGCAACAAGTTAGAAGCGTTGCCCAACGAGATTGGACAATTGCTCAGTTTGCGGGCATTGGATCTCAAAGGCAACTTACTGAGCAAAGTTCCTTCCAGCATTGTTAACTTGAACAAACTGCTATTGCTAGAATTGGCCAACAATAAAATAAGCGTGCAAGACCAAGAAAAAATCACGAATTTGCTCCAGCAAGCCCAAGTTTCCTTTGAGTAAGTGGGCCTTTGAGGGTTTATTGCAAATCTAAACTAAAAAAAATGGCACAAAAAATCGCAATCGGCTCTGATCACGCCGGATTTGCCTATAAGCAAGCCCTGATCGATTACCTTCAATCAACCTCCATCTACGATACCGTGGATTTTGGCACCCATAGCCAGACTTCGGTGGATTACCCCGATTTTGCCCACCCCGTGGCGCATTCAGTGGAGCGGAGCGAAGCAGACTGGGGAGTTTTGTTGTGCGGCAGCGCCAACGGAATCGCCATTACGGCCAATAAACACGCTGGGGTGAGGGCGGCCATTTGCTGGAACGCAGAAGTGACCCAACTGGCCCGGCAGCACAACAATGCCAATATCATTTGCCTTCCGGCCCGCTTTATTAGTTTGGATCAAGCTATCCGATACACCAAACTTTTTTTGGCCACCGTTTTTGAGGGAGGTAGGCACCAAGACCGTGTGACAAAAATCAATTGCTAATCTACGTTGTTTCTAACTTTATTAATATTTTTAACCTATCTTACTCATGAACATTACAGTCGTTGGAACGGGCTACGTTGGCTTGGTTTCAGGTACTTGTTTTGCCGAAACCGGCAACAATGTAACTTGTGTTGACAACAACACAGAAAAAGTAGCAAAACTCCAACGGGGCGAGCTCACCATTTATGAACCAGGATTGGAAACCATCTTTGAGCGCAACACGAAGCAAGGCCGGCTCCATTTCACCACCGATCTGGCTTCTGCCATCAGTTCGGCCAAAATCATTTTCTTGGCCCTCCCCACACCGCCGGGCGAAGATGGCTCGGCCGACCTTTCCTATGTGCTGGGAGTGGCCGAACAACTTGGCAAGTTGATGACCGAATACAAAGTCATTGTTGACAAAAGCACCGTGCCCGTTGGTACTGCCGAGAAAGTACACGCCGCTATTGCCAAAAACGCTACCGTGGAATTTGACGTAGTTTCCAATCCCGAGTTCCTGCGCGAAGGAGTGGCGGTAGAAGATTTCCTCAAGCCAGACCGCGTGGTGGTGGGCACCAACTCGGCCCGTGCCAAAGAAATTTTGCAAAGACTATATGAACCTTACGTGCGCCAAGGCAACCCCATCATCTTTATGGATGAACGGTCCGCCGAATTGACCAAATACGCCGGCAATTCCTATTTGGCCATGCGGATCAGTTTTATGAACGAAATCGCCAATCTGTGCGAAATCGTAGGGGCTGATGTGGACAATGTGCGCAAGGGCATCGGCAGTGACAAGCGCATCGGGCCGCGCTTCCTGTTCCCCGGGGTGGGCTACGGGGGCAGCTGCTTCCCCAAAGATGTGCAAGCCTTGGGCAAAACCGCCAAGGAATACAGCTATGACTTCCGGATCCTGGAAGCAGTAATGGGGGTCAACTATAAGCAGCGCTATGTGTTGGCCGACAAGATCAAAGATTTCTATGGTGACTCGCTCAAAGGCAAGCGGATTGCCATCTGGGGCTTGGCCTTTAAGCCCAATACCGATGATGTGCGCGAGGCCCCAGCCATTTACACTATTGAAGAACTGCTCAAAGGCGGGGCCGAAGTAGTGGCCTATGATCCAGAAGGGATGGAAAACATTGCCCGGATTTTTGGCAGCCGCATCAAACTGGTAGAAGATCAGTACGAGGCCCTAGAAGGCGCGGATGCACTGGCCATCTTGACCGAATGGAGCGTTTTCCGAACTCCTGATTTGGATAAGATGGCCCAAAGTATGAAGGCAAAGATTATTTTTGATGGTCGCAACCTTTACTCTTTGGACACTTTGAAAGAAAACGGCTGGTACTACAACAGCATTGGCCGCGCCACCGTGGTGGGCTAACATTGGCCCGCTGCCCCGCAAATCAAAAAAAGCAACGGCCCAAGCCGTTGCTTTTTTGTTGGATTACACCAAGCTGCCTTTGCGCAACCCAACCCAAAAGGCCATTAAAATAGTAATTTTTAATGGTTTAATTTGATTAAATCGCTACTAATCAAGCAAAGTAGCGCGTTTAGTTGTAAATATGAAAAATGAATGTACATTTGTGGTGTAAAACAAAACAAGCACGAGGAGCGCGGATTGGGCAAAGACAACGAGCGGATTTAATACCTCCTCAACTTTCCAATATGGAAGACTACGACCGGAGCTTGGCCAATGATGATAGGATCAGACAAGCTTTCATTCAAAAAAACTGGCACGAAATCAAAAGCGTAAACTCGTGGATGATTTTTAAGGTAATGGCCGAGTTTGTCGAAGGGTTGGAAAAAATGGCAAAAATAGGCCCTTGTGTTTCGGTGTTTGGTTCTGCCCGTACCAAGCCCGAAAACCCCTATTACATTCAGGCCGAAGAAATTGCGGCCAAGTTGGTGCGGCACGGCTACGGAGTGATCACCGGAGGGGGCCCCGGCATCATGGAGGCCGGCAACAAAGGCGCGAGGCGCGAGGGCGGAACTTCAGTAGGCCTAAACATTGTGCTACCCTTCGAGCAATCCCACAACGACTATATAGATAAAGACAAAGTCATCAATTTTGATTACTTTTTTGTGAGAAAAGTAATGTTCGTCAAATATTCGCAGGGCTTTATCGTCATGCCGGGCGGCTTGGGTACTCTGGACGAACTATTTGAAGCTTACACATTGATCCAAACGCACAAGATTGGTAGATTTCCCATTGTATTGGTTGGCCGGTCCTATTGGCAGGGACTGATCGACTGGATACGAAACGTAATGCTGGGGGTAGAGCGGAACATCCATCCTGATGACCTCAACCTGATCAACCTCGTTGATACTGCCGATGAAGCAGTTAAAGTAATAGACGATTTCTATTCACACTACCTGCTCTCCCCAAATTTTTAGTCCTTGGTACGGGTATTGCCCCGTTTTGAGTGATTTTTTGAAACCGTTTCAAAAGATCACTTTCTTGTAGTACAGTATTGACAGCAACTGGCCGACTGGTTATCCACTGGTTGGCCAACGCGGTCGTCGGCCAATGCTGGCTTTTTCCTCCATTAAACTATGTGAAACATATTCATGAAGAAACTTCAGGGTGGTTTACTACTTGCACTGGTGTTGATCTTGGTGGTCATTGCCATCTATGACAGGCTCCACTTGGGTCACCGCCTTGGCGAAGGCCTTGGGTCAGCGGGCATCGATGCCGTTTATAGTCTAAAAGTGCCCGATCGCTTCGTTTTTTGTGGCCAATCTGTGCCCATGCACAAAGCCCAGGTGAAAGAAAAATTCCAAAACGAACTGAACAATGTTGCCTATTCGCACACTAACCTCGTTCTCTCCGATAAGCGTGCCCAACAGTGGTTTCCAGTCATTGATAAAATATTTGTGGAAAAGGGCATCCCCACTGATTTCAAGTATTTGGCCGTGGTGGAAAGCACCTTGACCAACGCCGTTTCCAGTGCCGGAGCCGCTGGCTTTTGGCAACTCATGCCCGAAACCGCCCGCGCTATGGGCCTAGAGGTAACCGACGAAGTAGATGAACGGTTTGATCCACTCAAATCTACCCGCGCTATTGCCCAGTATTTGAAAACGCTCAAGCAAAGTTTGGGCGACTGGGTGAGCGTGACCGCCGCCTACAACATTGGACACAACGCCTTGATCAATGCCCGGAGCCGCCAACGGCAGTCTTCCTTCTTTGATCTCCACCTCAACCGCCAAACCTCTACGCTGGTCTATCGAGTAATGGCGGTAAAAGAACTAATGGAAAACAAAAGTGCCTACAAGCTCGTGCGCGGTGGCCAATACAAGGCCGAGCCAACCACCAGTATCCAAGTAACCGAGGACATTCCCGATCTGGTAGCGTTTGCCCTGAGCAAAGGGGTCAAATACAAAACATTGAAGGGATACAACGAATGGCT
>JAYUVL010000155.1:0-3545 GCA_043754075.1 Cytophagales bacterium
TACAGCCCCTCGGGAAAAGCCGTGAACAGGTTGCCGGCCAAGCCCAAGTAGGTGATCTGGGCCAAAGCAGGAAAAGCACTTGGCCACTCGCTGAGGCGGTTGCCGGTCAGGTCCAGCCGCTGCAGCTTGGGCCATGTGCCCCAGCTTGCGGGCAAGGTGGTCAGTTGACAACGCCACGCCACCAGTTCTTCCAAGCGCAGCAGGACGGGCAGGTTGGCAGCCGACTTGCCAAGTGGGACTTCGCTCAAATTAAGGGCCAACAGGGCTTTTAGTCGGGTTAACTTGGGTAAAGTGATAGCCAGATCCAATTGTTTGGCCCCGGCCAGGCTCAGGCGGGCCAACTGGGGTAGGTCAAAAATGTCATCAGGCAGACTGGTCAGTGGGTTGTAGCCAAGGTTTAGCTCGGTTAAGTTAGCGCACTGTCCTATGCTGGGCGGCAAGCTGGCCAGGCGATTCACCGCCAAATTCAGCACTGCCAATTGACGGAGCTGGCCCATACCGGCAGGCAAGTGGCGGAGTTGATTTTCGTTGGCCCGGATGGTTTTTAGGGCCGTCAATTCGCACAGTTCAGCGGGCAATTCGGCAAGTTGGTTGAAGGCGAGCTGGATCTCGGTCAACTGCCGGAGCAGGCCAATTTCGGGTGGCAGTTTTTGCAAGCCGGCCCGGTTGAGCCGGAGCACGCGCAGGTGGGGCAACTGGGCCAGTTTGCGGCAGGCATCCGCCAGATCGAGTTGGGGGTTTCCGCTCAGATCGATGCTTTCCAACTGGTGAAGTCCACTGATGTTGGCCGGCAAACTGGCGAGGTCATTGTTTGACAAATCCAAGTGCCGGAGTGCTGGCACTTTGGCTAATGTAGCCAGTACTTGGGGCCAATCCAACTTGGGCAACCCCGCCAGGCCCAGTTCCCGTAGCTGTTTCAGCTCCCCAAGCTCAGCGGGCAGGGTTTCCAGCAAGTTGAAGCCCAGATCCAAAAATTGCAGTTTTTTAAGTTGTTGGATCGATCCGGGCAGCACCGTGGCCCGTGCGTGGGTGAGCGTGAGCGCAGTCAAGTGCGGCAGTTCGGCCAAAATGACCAACGCTTGGGGCCAAGCCAGTTTGGGGTTGTAGGCAAGGTCCAGGGTTTGGAGCTGGGCCAGTCGCCCCATTGCCGGGGGCAAGTTGTCAAGGCCCGTGGCCGATAGATCAAGCACCGCCAAACTGTCCAATTGGGCCAATTGGTCCACTGTTTCCCCGACTTGCAATTGGGGATTGTTGCCCAGCTCGAGGGTGCGCAAATGGGAAAGCTGCCCCAAGCCCGGCGGCAGGATCGTCAGCCGGTTGCCACTCAGGGAAAGGCTGCGCAACTGGTCCAGTTGGCCCAGTTCGGCAGGCAGTTGGGTGAGCATCTGCCCGTTCAAGCGCAGGTGCTGCACCCGAGTGGGCTGGTGCATGGCCGCCTCCCACGACAGAAAAATGCGGTGGGCCTGCCCCCAACTCAGGGTTGGCAAGCCCACCAAAAGAAGAAGCCCGCCGAGCAGGTACGGGTAAATGCGCAAGATTGGCATCAGTCTTTTTCCCGCATCAACACATCGGGGTTGGTACTGGTCGCTTTGTTGATTGCTTTGAGGATAATGCCACATACTTCGCGGATCTGGTCTTTGCTGATGGTGAGGGGTGGGGCAATCCGCATCGAGTTGTCACAGTGGAGGAACCAGTCGGTAATCACCCCATAGCTGATCGCCTTATCGATAATGGCTTTGAGAACTGCAAAAGACTCAAACTCGACGGCAATCATCAGGCCCGCACTCCGTACCTCCTTGATCCGGGGATGGATCAGCAACCGTTTGAACAGCTCCGCCTTGAGCAGGGCTTTTTCCGGGAGCCTGTTTTTGAGGATCACGTGCATGGTGGCCAGCGAGGCTGCGCAAGAGACCGGATGCCCACCAAAAGTTGTGATATGGCCCAAGATCGGGTTTTGTTTGAGGGCATCCATGATGTGCTTGGGGGCAATGAACGCCCCGATGGGCATTCCACCACCCATGCCTTTGGCGCATACGAGGATATCAGGCGCGATGCCGAACTGCTCAAAGGCCCAGAAAGTGCCTGTGCGGCCGAAACCAGCTTGAATCTCGTCCAATACCAAGAGGGTGCCGGTCTCGGTGCAACGCCGGCGCAGGGCTTTCATATATTCTTTGCTGGCAATGCGCACTCCGGCCTCTCCCTGCACGGTCTCGATCACGACGGCCGCCACTTGGTCGGTGATATGCCCCAAATCGGCCATTTCGTTGTAGCGAATGTGCCGGATGCCGGGCAACAATGGGCGGTAAGCCGTTTTGAAATCTTCGTTGCCACTGATGCTCAGGGCCCCGTGGGTAGAGCCGTGGTAGGCATGGTGGCAAGATATGATTTCCGGCCGGCCGGTGTAGCGCTTGGCCAGTTTCATGGCGCCTTCAATGGCTTCACTGCCCGAATTGACCAAGTACACATTGTCCAATTGGGGAGGCAGTGTGGTCGTCAACTTTTTGGCCAATTTTACTTGCGGCGCTTGAATGTACTCCCCATATACCATCAAATGAAGGTAACGGCGGATCTGCTTTTGGATGGCCTTCACCACTGCCGGGTTTCGGTGGCCAATATTGCTCACCCCGATTCCAGAGATGAGATCAAAGTATTTTTTACCGTCTTGACCATGTAAATAAACCCCCTCGGCAGATTTGATTTCCAATAAGAGCGGCGCATCAGTAGTTTGGGCAAGGTGGCTCAAAAAGAGCTGACGATCCGAAACTATGGTACTAGGTTCCATGGTGGTCACGTTTTTTTCAAATTGGCCTTCGCCGGATAAAATGGCAAAAAATGATTCCATAAAATTGGGACGAGCTGGTTTGTCAGTGCGGGTTCTGTAGATTGTTAACCCAAAATTAACCTGTCAAAACCCAGTATTGCCAATTAAGGGGTAAGTTAGGCAAAATTTAATATTAGCCAGCGGAGAGCAACCGCAAATCTCCCTTGGAAAAGTCTCGGCCACGACCGGGCAGCCCAAAAGTGGGCAATGCTTGGAAGTCTGGGAGCGAGTGCTTAGCTTTGAAACCTACTAATGGTAATGGATCTTTTGGCTCACTCAGGGAGAATCTCGCGACTAGATCGCTGCCAATCCACTTTACGTTACTCCACATCCAAGAATATTTTTAGGGGTGGGACAGGGTTATAGATGAAGTATTTTTCACCAATATGTACTAAAAATGATTTCCTCAGTCAAGATAAGTAATTTTTATGGTTTTGATCAGGCCGACGTGCCTCTTCACCCTAACCTAAATATTTTGATTGGGATCAATGGTTCGGGCAAGTCCAACTTTCTGCGGGCAGTGAAGTTCCTTAAAGAAGGAGTATGGGGGGTAGGATTAAAAAAGTATATTTTTGATTCGCTGGGTGGCTTCGACAACCTATTTTTCAAAGGCAACCTAAAAACAAACCCAGCCCAGGTCATCACGATTCAATACATCATCGATGCCGACGCCATAACCAACGGTGGCTATGGCTACAGATTTACGGATGACCTGATATACGAA
>JAYUVL010000156.1:0-6547 GCA_043754075.1 Cytophagales bacterium
ATTGGTAATCAAGGTTTTGCCATTTCCCAAATCTTTGAGTTCGAAAAAATGTTCTCCGTCAAATATGCGAGGAAACCCCGTTCGAGCTATCCAAGCAAATTTTTTATTCTCTTCCCAATAGCTAATAGTGGGCTTAAATTCGTAAGGCTCAGTTCCGTGTACTGCAAGGCGCAGGTGTAACTTGCCAAAGGGCTTTATTTCTCCGCCTAAGAACTGGAGTTGCGAATTCCACTTTTTGTAGTTTTCGAAATCAATGATAGCCTTCCAAACCTTTTCGGGCGAGGCGTTGACTTCAATTTCCTTGCGAATTTCGAATTGGGTGAGGCTTAATCCTCCCAAACTCAACAAAACAACACTTACTATTATCCATTTTTTCATGTTACTTGAGTGCTAATTAGTTGATTGCGCAACTATTTAAGTAAAAATTAAATCCCTAGTTTGAGCTTGACGTCATTGATGATAGCCTCATTTTGATAAGGGTAATCAAAACCTGGTTCGGTCATTTTTGTTTGTGGTAAATGCGTTCGTACATACTCGCGGATGCGAATGCGCTGCTCATTCGTGTAGCGACCCCCAATGAGTACTAAGTCGATTTTGGCTAGGGAAGCCATTTTTTCAAAGCCCTCCTCTTCACTTAGCACACCATAAGCCGTAATCCGTCCAATGCCTTGGAGGAGTTGTAAAACCTCGTGCCTTCGGTGAGGGTTACCGCCAAAAATGACCATGACAGGCGCATTTTCGGTTTTGTCAATGATTTCTGATAACATCATATTTGATTGATTGCGCAACTATTTAATTAAAAAATGATAACTCATTTTAGACTCAGATAAATGGCAATCTAAGGTGAAGATTGCCATTTTCCATTTTAGAGGTCATTCCGGTATAAATTACTTGCCCAGAAGTCTGTTGGTAAGTTCGGGAAAACGAATAGCAGCAACTATCCAAACGAATGCCTCAATGACAACTTGGGCTATAAATGGCTCATTATGTTCCAAGTGAGTAGCGATAGCACCACCCATGTAAGCTACTAAAAGCAACGTGCCTACAATACCTGTGCGTGGAATCAAAAACAGAATGATCGATAGCAATTCTACAACGCCCAGCACTTTAAAAGCACTCGCGGTAAGGCCGAAGTTAGCTGCCATTTTTATCGTTTCTTCCGAACCAACAAATTTATTTGCAGCACTTCCAATAAATATTAATCCTACAATGCCGGCCAAAACCCAGCCAAGGATGTTGCGTGTTTTTGCATTCATGATACTGAGCATTAAAGTTAAGAGAGAAGTATAAGTTAGTAGTTGATTGCACAACAAAAAATCATGACTTTTCGTTGCAGTTTTTTATTTTAAGTTTTCAATCGCCTTGAGAAATAAATTCCCAAATCTCTCTTTTTCCTCTTCGGTGAAATTATAGGTCATTTCGTCGAGGCATTTTTTTGCGCACGCGGCAGCGATAGGCTCAAGTTCTTTTCCTTGCTTAGTAAGGTAGATAAGATTGATTCTGCGATCTTCTTTATCGGCTATTCTAGTTATAAAATTTTGATTTTCAAGAATATCAATCATTCGAGTAATCCCTGCTCTATCTCTGTTTAGGCAGGTAGCCAAGCTTTGCTGGTTGAGTCCATCTGTTTTCCATAAATGTGTGAGCAAGCGGAACTGATCGGCGGTAATATTGGCATTTGCTTCTCCGAGGAACTTGTTGAGTCGCTTGGTCAGAAGATAATGTAAACGTCCTGCGTACCGGCCCAAAGATGTTTCAAAGTTCATATGGTCATTGATTGCTCAATAAAAGTAAAATGAATAAAATTAAATTCCAAATATCAGTATTATATATTTGAGTGGTTGGCCAAATCTGCCCAAAACCCGACAAAGATATGGTGGCTGTCCCACAACTTGCTAGAAGCACGGTGGCACTGGCATCATGGGAATTACTCTGGCAGCTACCCAAAACCCAAGTTCAAATGTAGGGACTAGGCATCGGGGGCGTCACCAGACAAAAATCCGAAGTGGTCAGGGTTAGCTGGTGGCGTTGCTCATGTGCTCGGTGGTCTTTGGTCGTATTTTTCGGCGTTTCACCGTCCGGGTGACTCCGAACTCGGCAGAAAAGGCCAACCTAGAGGAACGAACGCTTTGTGCCCAAGGCCAAGTTGTGTTCAAAGCCCTAGGAGACGCACTGGCTTTGTATAGGCTGTTCATCTATCACCACAACAAACCAATCGCAATTTGACAATACCGCCTCGGTGGCCCATGCGCAAGATTGGCAAAGAGGATGAAAGAGAGTAGCAACCAAACTTGTAAGGCACAAAGTCATAATCCCGCCTAGATTGCCTGCAAGAAAATAAAAAAAATTTGCAAAGATATTTTGGCAGACTTCCTTCAAATTCTTGCAATAGTGCTAATATGATTTTTCTTCTATAAAATATAGTAGTAAAGTTACGAAAATTGTTTTAAGAGACAAACAAAATAACAACTAGAACTTTTCGGGCTAGGTTGGCCATCAACCCACCGCCCTGTTTGCTCTTCTCCAAACGGTTTCCACCTAAACTACTGGCGGTGGCCAAGTGGATGAGCCAATGCCTGACCAGCACAAAAAAACTGGTCAGGATGGCAATATCCTGACCAGTGAAGAGGCAACTATTTTAACTTGGGTCTTACAATTCCCGGATTTTGATTTTGCGGAACCACACTTTGTCGCCGTGATCTTGGAGCGCAATGCGGCCCTTTTTGCCCTTGCCATAGAACGGCAAAGACCTGAACTTGCTTTTTTGGAATTGGGCTTCCCACTCGGGGCTGCCCAGTTGGTATTCCACCACTTTTTTACCATTGAGCCAGTGCTCCACTTTGCCCTGGTTCACGATCAGCTTCGCCTTGTTCCACTGCATGGCCGGTTTCACGGTCTCTTCGCTGCTCGATTGGAGGTCATAGTTGTCCCCTGCGCGGTGGGTCTTGATCTTGGCATCGGGGTGCTTGGCATTGTCCAGCACTTGCATCTCCGGGCCAGAGTTCCACGGGGTTTTTACCTGATCATTTTCCAGCACGTGGAACATGATGCCGCTATTGCCGCCTTCGGAGATGCGCCATTCCAATTGCAGTTCAAAATTTTCGTACTCTTTTTTGGTCACAATGTCGCCCCCGCCCTTTTCGGTCAGGCAGATGGCCCCCTCGTCCAGTTTCCATTGGGGCTTCAGGGTTTCACTTTTAAAATTGCGCCATTGATCCAGCGCAGAAAGATTTTCCCATTTGCCTTTTTTCAGGCCCATCGTAAAGGCCGCCCCAAAGAAGGCGGCAATTAGAAGCGGTTTGATGCTCGTTTTCATCATTATCGGAGAATTTTCTTCAAATTTACGCCAAGAATGAAATGATTTGCAAGATTGCACCAATACACGACGGACTTATTTTTCAAAATGGCCCCCCCTTTTGCCCAATCAGCTCACAGACCGATGAACCAGCTTTTCGCCACCCTCGTTTGCTTGCTCGGCTTTGGCCTGCTGTCCAGCGTTACGGCACCCCTGCCCAGTCCCCCTCCCATTCGTGCCCCATCCGACAGCCTGATGCAGGTGCGGATTACGTGCGTGGGTGACCTCATGTGCCACGGGCCGGTCTATCAGTTGGCCAAACAGGCCAATGGTTCCTATGACTTTGCGCCTATGTACGGGCCGGTGCGGGAGTACCTCGCCTCGGCCGATTTTGCCTTGGGCAATTTGGAAACGGTGCTGGCCGGGCCCACCACCGACTACTCGGGCTACCCCCAGTTCAACTCGCCCAATTCCTACGCCGATGCCCTCAAAGAAGTGGGGTTTGATGCCCTCTTCACCACCAACAACCACTCTTATGACAAATTTGAAATTGGCGCCATCCGCACCCTAGATGAGTTGAAAAAACGCAAAATACCCGCGATCGGGACTTATTACACGCAAAAAGACCGGGATTCGATCCGGTTTTTCCAGATCAAGGGCATCAAAACCGCCTTGTTGGCCTACACCCAATTCTCCAACATCCCGGTGCCGGCGGCCAAAGCATACTTGGTCAACCAGATCGACTCGTCGCTCATTGCCCGCGACATTGCGGCGGCCCGCCGCCAAGGGGCCGAACTGGTGATGGTCAACTTGCACTGGGGCAATGAGTACCAGCGGTTTCCGGGCACGTACCAAAAGCAAATAACGGATGTGGTGTTTGCCCTCGGGGCCGATGTCATTTTTGCCGAGCACCCGCACGTGCTGCAGCCCGTGGAAATGCGCAAGCTGCCCGCCGTGGCCAATGGCTACCGCCCCGGGCTGGACAGTGGGCTGATCGCCTACTCAATGGGCAATTTTATTTCCAACCAACAAAAGCGTTATACCGATGCCGGGGTGATGATCAGCGTGATCCTGGAAAAGAACCTGCGCACGGGCAAAAAACGGATTTCGGGCGTGGAATACGTGCCCACTTGGGTGTACAAGGGCTTGGTGGCTGGCAAAAACCGATTCGTCATCTTGCCCGCTTTTGTGGGGTACGTCCAGCAGTTCCCGTCTTTTATGCAGTATTTGATCCCGCCAGAAACGGCTTATCTCAGCCCGGCCCACTTGGCCAAGGCCCAGCAAGCTTACCAAGACAGCAAGTTTATCTTGACCCAATATTATGCCGCAGCCCGAAGCGTCCCTTGGGCGGATTTGCCCAGGGCAAATCCGTTGGTGCCCCCATTGTTGCAAAACAAGTGGCCAGCGGTGCCATTGCTCCGGCAAACCCGCCCCAAGATCCACTAACTAGCCTGCCAATAAAGCGGCCACCTCGGTAAATCCTTTTTCCACGGCCAGATCGGCCGGGGTTTGCCCTTGGTCATTGGTCAGGGTCGGGTCGGCATCATATTGGAGCAGCAACGCCACCAGATCGCGCCGGCCTTGGTGCGCTGCCGAATGCAGGGGCGTATGGCCACCAGCCTGCTGGCAGTTTGGGCAAGCATCATGCTGGAGCAAAAAATCGGTGATTTCGTAGTTGCCCGCCGCCACCGCGGAGTGGAGCGGGGCCACGCGCGTGGCATTGTTGGCGGCCCGATCCACCTCTGCCCCATATGCGATGCACAAGCGCACCACAGCGATTTGGCCCATAAAACAGGCCAGTCCCAGCGGCGAAAAACCATCTGGCGATTCGGCACCGACCAAGCCCGGATCTTGGATCAGCCACTGTTCGGCCGAGTTGAAAAGGCCCAAGGCTGCCGCCTCAAAAATGGAGGGCCGCTCATTGAGGACCGCGAAAAGCTGCCACACCTCGGGCCGCCGATAGTGCGCCGCGTACAAAGTGGCCGAAATGCCCTCGCGGTTGTGGGCATGTACCAGTTCGGGATTAGCGGCCAGTGCGCTGGCGACGGCAGCCGCATCACCGGCCTGAATGAGGGCAAAAATATCCATGGGCTGTGCTCGCTTTTGGGGCGTACGTTTTGATACCAATAACAACCAACCAAAAGCAAAGCTACTCAATCCCACACTGATCCTCCCAATTTGAAATGTCCAAAATTGACTTTGGGGGCCAACAGCGAGGCCGTGGCCAAATTGTGAGTGATTGGGGGGGCGGGTAAAAGCTACCCGCTTGACCGTTGAGCGGATGTAGCCAGAGTTGGATTGATCGGATGCGGTGGGCGAGGTCAGTTTGTTTGATATTATTTATCAAAAAAACTGACCACCTCGAGTAAAGGCGATCAGTTTTATTTGCCAACAAACCCGTAGGTGTTACAGGTGGATCACTTCGCCGTAAGCGGCGGCGGTGGCTTCCATAATGGCCTCCGACATGGTAGGGTGCGGGTGCACCGACTTGATGATTTCGTGGCCAGTGGTTTCCAGCTTGCGAGCCACCACCACCTCGGCGATCATCTCGGTCACATTGGCCCCAATCATGTGGCAGCCCAGCCATTCGCCGTATTTGGCATCGAAGATCACTTTGACAAAGCCATCTTTGGCCCCGGAGGCACTGGCCTTGCCCGAAGCCGAAAAGGGAAATTTGCCCACTTTGATTTCATAGCCCGCCTCTTTGGCGGCTTTTTCGGTATAGCCCACCGAGGCTATTTCTGGGCTGCAATACGTACAGCCCGGGAGATTGCCGTAGTTCAGCGGCTCGGGGTGATGGCCGGCGATTTTTTCCACGCAAATGATACCCTCGGCCGAGGCTACGTGAGCTAGGGCCGGCCCTTTCACTATGTCACCGATGGCGTAGTAGCCGGGAATGTTGGTGCGGTAAAAATCATCCACCAGTACCTTGCCGCGATCATGCGCAATGCCCACTTCCTCCAGCCCAATACCCTCCAAGTTGGTGGTCATCCCGACGGCCGACAGCACCACGTCACACTGGATAAATTCCTCGCCCTTGGGGGTTTTGACCTTTACTTTGCAGCCTTCGCCCGAAATATCCACGGCTTCCACTGAAGAGGAAGTCATAATGGTGATGCCCGATTTCTTGAATGTTTTTTCCAATTGTTTGGATACTTCCTCGTCTTCCAGCGGAACGATATTGGGCAGAAATTCCACAATGGTTACTTGGGTGCCAATGGTGCTATAAAAATAGGCAAACTCCACACCGAT
>JAYUVL010000157.1:0-7698 GCA_043754075.1 Cytophagales bacterium
CTTCCGCGCCGATGAGTTCTGACCCGGGCATAATTTTTTGGGGTTGAGAGTAAAATGGCCCCAAAGTTAAATATTATCTGGGCAAATGTGCAGCAGCAACCCCTTTGTGATTTTTGACCTACGTATAGCTGCTGTACACCTCGTGCGCGCACGGCGGGCGCTCATTTTTTGTTTGTGGTTACATGACCATTATCTGTGCTCACAGAGAATGAAGGCCGATGGATTTTTTTTCACCGGTTCACCTTTTTCAGATCGACCAATGGGGCCGCCAAGGGCTACGCTGGCTTGGACACATATTCCAGCACTTTGTCCACCATGCCTGCCGAGCCAATGATGAGCGGCGTGCGCTGGTGCAAGTGGGTGGGCACAATGTCCAATATCCGTTGGTGGCCATTACTGGCCTTCCCCCCCGCCTGCTCGACCAAAAAGGCCAGTGCGTAGCACTCAAACAAAAGGCGGAGTTTGCCATGGGGGGCTTTGCTGGTGGCCGGGTAGAGGTAGATGCCGCCCTTGAGCAAGTTGCGGTGAAAGTCAGCCACCAATGCGCCCACGTAGCGGGCGGTGTAGTGGTTGCTCCGGCAAAAATGCAGGTATTGTTTGATTTCGTCCGAAAAATCGTTGAAATAACCTTCGTTGTAGGAAAAAATGACTCCTTCCGTTGGGCTTTGAATATTGGGGTGGGAGAGGATGTATTCCCCGATCGAGAAATCATAAGTGAACCCATTGACTCCGTGGCCGGTGGTATAGACCAACATATTGGACGAGCCGTAAATAATATAGCCAGCGGCCACTTGTTCATTCCCGTTTTGGAGGATGTCGGCATCGGACGGTGGCCCACCCAAGGCTGATTTGCGCCGGAAGACCGAGAAAATGCTGCCGATCGGGAGGTTGACATCAATGTTGGAGGAGCCGTCAAGCGGGTCCAGGGCAATGACATATTTGGCTTGGTGGTTGCCGGTATCAATCATGCTTTCTTCCTCTTCGGACAAGATGGCGCACACCTCACCGCCCCGGGTAAGGGCACGCACGAAGCGGATGTGAGCCACCACATCGAGCTTTTGCTGGTCTTCACCCGAGGCATTCTGGTCACCAGCTTGGCCCTCGATGCCGATCAGGCCCGAACTCATAATGGCTTTGTTGACTATTTTGGCCGCCAGCCCAATATCGCGCAGCAATTGGGAAAGCTCGCCCTTGGCATAGGGAAAGTCATACTGCCGATTTGAGATAAATCGATCAAGCGTAGTGCCGATGGAGACTACCAACTTTTGGACTTCTTCGTTGTAGGGCATGGTTGTGCATGGTTAGGCGGCTAAAGTTCACCAAAAAGTTGGAAAGATGACTGCCAGCTCTCAAAAATTTATTTATGAGGAGGGTTGATTGGTCAAGTTGGCCACTAATTCTTCCAATTTGCCAAGGACATTGTTGCGGGCCGAAGGGCTTTTGGCTGCTACTCCACCTTCATACCACTGCCCCGGCACAGTCGATACAAAAAAGCCACGTTGCTTGGGAAGGTGGTCCAAGGCAAGTTCTGGATCAAGATCGAGGGTAAACGTCAGTTTGATTACTTCTTTGCAAGTGGCCCACGGCAAATGGATGGGTGCGCGTTTCGTTTGGATCAATTGACCCTGCCGCTCGGCAAAAGAAATTTCAACTTGGATGAGCTGTTGCTCGGCCGATCGCTGGCTGCAGAACTGGAGATGGAGCGGGGCCTCTTGTTTGGCCGATTCCAACAAGGCTTGGGCCAATTCTTGGAGCAGGTATTCCCATTCTGGTTGGTTGCCGGGGCGAAGCTCGGCGATGCTGCCATCCGAACTGGTCAGGTTCAGGATCAGGTCATGCGTCCCGGGTTTGGGTTGCTTGGCGGCCTTGGTTCGGGTGAGCAGGCGGAGCACTTCATTTTGCCAAACGGCGGGCACTTGGCCCTTGCATTGCCGATCATCGTCTAGGGTAAAGCCCTCCTCCAAGATCTCATCCTCGGTCAAGTCTTCCCGGTCGGTATAATGGATCGAGTACTCGAGTTCAAATGGCCCGTTCAAATGGCCGTGCAAACTATAAACATGGCTAAAGGGGGCAGGGATGTCCTCTTGGGTAGCAAATTTGGCCGCAAAATGTTGGTAATCAATGTTCATATATTTAGCTGTCCAGCAGAGAGACTAGGCTTGGATGGGCGGCAAAAGTAAGCTTTTTTTTGATTGGGCGGCAAGTGTCGGAGTGCATTTGTTCGTTTGCCAGAAAATTCGTAATTTACCCACGATAATTAATATTTTTTTAACATGAAATTTTGTTTGTTGGGTAAACGGCCGGGTGGGCCAAATCGGATGGGTGCGCTGGTTTTGTTCTGGGCAATGGCGGGGCCGCTTTTTGGCCAATCGCCCATTCGTGGCGACGAAATTCCGACCAATTTGGCGACCCAGTTGCCTTACGCAACTTTTGTGAAAGGCAAAGCGATCAAGGCCCAAAAGGCGCTCCGAATGCCCCAGTCGCCCTACCTCATCCTCTATGTGGCCACCGGGCGCACTGCCGAGCCAGAAATGTGGTCGGGTGATCCGGCCGATGGGATCAGCGCCCGCTTATTTGTGTATGATGTTTTTCGCCGGGCCATTGAACCCCAGCAAACCAATGAGTTAAACCGACAATTGGGCGCGGACAAACATTATGAACCAGATTTTTGCGGAGGGCTGGGCTCATTGGCGCCCGCTGATTTCAAGGTCGTGGGCAACAAAATCACTTTGGCCCAATTTTATGCCCCGGGAACCGCCCGCGACAACTGCCAATGGGAACTGGTGGTGGCCAATGGCCGGGTAATGGCCCAAAAAAAGGGGGCCGGCGACTCGGGCCTAGCAGTGGCCGTGGCCGAGGAGCGGGCCCAGCTCAATCAGCAAGCAGTCAGGCTGTTCCAGAGCCAGCAGCTCAATGAGGCCATTTACCTTTGGGAGGAATTGTACGGCTACTGGCTCAATGGCCCCTACGCCAGGGCGGGCCCTTACGATGAAATATTGAACAATTTGGGGTTTGCCTACCATCGGTTGAAACTGTACCGCGAAGCCGAAAAAATACTGCTGCAATGTAAACAAAGCTACCCAGCTCGTAGAATCGTCTATCTAAACTTGGCCGACCTCTATCGGGATGTGAGAAACAAGCCATTGGCATCGACGTATTATCAAAGGTTTATTGCTGCCAGTCCCAACGGGCCACAACGAAGCTACGCAGAGGCCCAGCTGAAAAAGTTATAATAAAACTGTGGCCAAGCAAAAGTATCATGATGGATCGGCCAAGTGGTTTGAAACGGGCGTATCTTTGTCATTGCTTAAATATCGGTGGCCGTCCCACCCGACAATTAAAAATGGGCAAGCGCACGTTCTGAAAAGAGTGTCATGCTTTTCGGCTCAAAATGGGGCCAAGGGGAAGCGGAAAGAGCGGACAACCAATGATTGGCTGCGCAGTGTCCGGGGGGCGACCAAGGTAATTTGATGGTAAAATTATTGTCGTTTATAAAAAAATAGCTGTTGATATGATGGATGAATCGATGACCCGCCGCCCTGCCCAACTTAAAATGGGGAGATTCAACCGGCTGAGCGTAGTCAAAGAACTGCATTTTGGCATGTACTTGGACTCATCGGAAGGCGAAATATTGTTGCCGACCAAATACATCCCCAAGGATACCAAAGTTGGCGACGTGGTCGATGTTTTCATCTACACCGATTCCGAGGATCGGATCATTGCCACCAACCTCACGCCCTTGGCCCAAGTGGGCGAATTTGCTTGCCTGACCGTTAAGCACGTCACCGATTTTGGGGCCTTCATGGATTGGGGGTTAGAAAAAGATCTGTTCGTGCCCTTAAAAGAACAGCACCGCCGGATGGAAGAAGGCCGCACCTATGTGGTCTATGTGGCCGTTGACCAACAGACCAACCGCGTGATGGGGATCGGCAAGATTGCCCCGTTTTTGGACAAGGACTACCCAGATTTGCAAGAAGGCGACAAAGTAGAACTGATGGCATATGAGATGACCAGCTTGGGCGTAATGTGCATCATCAACAATCAGTACGCAGGGATTATCTACCACAACGAAATTTTCCGGCGGGTTCAATTGGGGAACCGTTTTCCGGGCTATGTCAAAAAAATCAGAGAAGACAATAAAATTGATTTGTCGCTCCGACCTGCTGGTTTTGAGGGGATCAAGCCCCAAGCCGAAGCCATAGTGAACAAGCTGCGTACGCACGACGGTTTTTTGCCCTATAACGATGACGCTTCGCCCGAAGATATCTATGCGTTTTTTCAAATGAGCAAAAAAAGTTACAAGGCATTGATCGGCAACCTGTTCAGGGCTGGCCGAGTCCGCATTGCGGAAGATGGCATCCATCTGCTGGATATGGACGAAGGGGACTAAACAATAAAGAGCAGGTAAAAGTTGTTGAACTTCTACGGCCCAGTTTTTGGTCAAATCACTACAGCTCACTTTATTCATAATTATGGTCAGTACCATCGCTTCAGCACTCCGTCCTGCCGCTAGGATCATCAATGCTGACAAGCATCTCCGCAACATTGTCACTCAGACTCCACTGATGTACAATGCCAATCTTTCGGAGAAATATTCGGCCAATATTTGGCTCAAACGGGAAGATCTACAGGTTGTGCGCTCATACAAAATTCGGGGGGCCTACAACAAAATCCATAGCCTCAGCCGAGAAGAACTCGACCGAGGGGTAGTGTGCGCCAGTGCGGGCAATCATGCCCAAGGGGTGGCTTTTTCCTGCAAGCTGATGAAAATCAGGGGCACTATTTTTATGCCCACGCCAACTCCCCAACAAAAGGTAAAGCAGGTCAAGTTTTTTGGCCGCGAATATGTCGACATTGTATCAGTGGGCGACACCTTTGATGACGCCTACAATGAGGCCCTCAAGTTTTGTCAAGCCACCAACAGTGTGTTTGTCCACCCGTTTGACGACGAAAAAGTGATCGAGGGCCAGGGCACAGTGGGCGTGGAAATTTTGGAAGATGCCCAAGAGAATATTGATTTTCTGCTCATCCCCATTGGTGGTGGGGGGTTAATCGCGGGGGTGGGGAGTTATTTCCGCCAGCTCAGCCCGGGCACTAAGCTCATCGGGGTGGAACCACTGGGAGCACCCGCCATGCGGGAAGCATTGCTGCAGGGCAAAGTGGTAACCTTGGATAAAATTGACAAATTTGTGGATGGGGCTGCCGTACAGCGGGTGGGCAACATTACTTTTGAAATTTGTCGGGAACTGATCGATGACGTCACGCTGGTGCCCGAGGGCAAAGTGTGCACTACCATTTTGCAGCTATATAACGAGGATGCCATCGTAGTGGAACCGGCCGGGGCCTTGTCCATTGCTGCGCTCGACTTCCATCGCGAAGAGATCCGGGGCAAGAATGTGGTCTGCATTGTGAGCGGTAGCAACAACGACATCACCCGAATGGAGGAAATGAAAGAACGATCTTTGCTCTATGAAGGGTTGAAACACTATTTCATTGTCAACTTTCCGCAACGTCCAGGTGCATTGCGCGAGTTTGTGGTCAATGTACTTGGCCAAAACGATAATATTGTGCATTTTGAATACACCAAAAAGAACAACCGCGACAAAGGTCCAGCCTTGATCGGGGTGGAAGTTAATTGCCGCGAAGATTACGAACAGTTGATCCATCGGATGAATGCGGCCAACTTCGTTTATGAATTGGTGAACAACCGGCCCGATTTGTTCACGATCCTGATTTGATGGAATGGAAAGAAGCTTTGCCCATTGGTTGCTGGAGTATTTTTTGAAAAATATTTCGGGCAAAGCATTGCAATCTTAAAATCATTTCCCAATTTTGCAGTCCAAAATAAGCCCAGGTGGCGAAACTGGTAGACGCACCGTCTTCAGGTGGCGGCGCCGTAATGGTGTGGAGGTTCGAATCCTCTCCTGGGCACTACCAAGCCCCAACTTGTGAACAACAAGTTGGGGTTTTTATTTATCCGATCCAAGATTCCATTTGTCCTTGATAGGGGGGGGGTTGGACGAGTTAGCCAAATTGTCAGTGCCAATTATGGGGGGTATTGCATGGAGCAAGTTATCGTAGTCTTCGATATTGGAAAAACCAATAAAAAGGTTTGCCTCTTTAACCGGCAGTACCACTTGGTGCACGAAATCGCAGCCCAATTGCCCCAAACCAGAGATGAGGCGGGAGATCCCTGTGAAGATTTGCCTCGGCTGACCGAATGGGTGCTCGCACGGTGGCAGGAAGTGATGAACCTGCCCAAATTTGAGATAGTTGCCGTCAATTTTTCCACTTATGGGGCTTCTTTGGTACTGCTGGGCGAAACTGGTCTGCCCGTTGCCCCGCTCTACAATTACCTAAAACCGTATCCAAAATATTTACAGGATCAATTTTATTCCCAATACGGTGGTGAAGCAGAGTTTTCCCGACGTACGGCCTCGCCAGTTTTGGGCAGCCTAAATTCAGGGATGCAGCTCTATCGGATCAAATACGAGCGGCCCGATCTATTTGGCCAGATAGTCTGGGCCCTGCATCTGCCCCAATACTTTTGTTACCTGTTTTCGGGCCAATGCTTTTCCGATTGTACCAGCCTCGGCTGCCACACCCATCTTTGGGATTTTGACCAAAACCAGTACCATCGCTGGGTGGCTGCTGAATCGATACAGCACAAATTGGCCCCGATCGCAAGCATACCCGCGGCCTTAAGCTGCCGCGAACACCCTACAATCCAAGTGGGGATCGGCTTGCACGATAGTTCGGCGGCCCTCATTCCGTACCAAATTTCGGGCAATGAACCTTTTGTGCTGATCTCCACGGGCACGTGGTGCATCTCGCTCAACCCGTTCAACCATGACCCGCTCACGGCCCATGAGTTGCTAAACGATTGCCTGTGCTACTTGAGCTACGAGGGCAAGCCGATCAAATCGGCCCGCCTGTTTGCCGGGCTTGAACACGAGGAACGCACCAAACAGATTGCTGACAGTTTTGGGATTTCCCCTCATTTTTATCAATCCCTCACGTATGAAAGTGCGCTGGAAAAACAGGCTGCCGCGCAAGCATCGCCCGAAAAAGCCTATTTTTCCTTCATGCAGTCGCTAGTGGACAGGCAGGTAATATCTACCCGGCTGGTACTCTCCGACCGGTCGCCGGTCAAGCAGATCTTCGTGGATGGCGGTTTTGCCAAGAACGAGATTTATTTGACCCTGCTGGCCCAAGCCTTCCCCGACCTGCGGGTTGTGGCCGCTGAAGTTGGCCAAGCCAGTGCCTTGGGGGCCGCTTTGGCCATGCTGCCCAATTGGGATAGGTGATGGATCCCCATTTGATTTTGTTCATTGATTGAGTTTCTTGTCAACCGAGCTGTTTTCTGGGAACATAAAATGGTGTACCTTTACGATTGAACCATTGAATGTTGTATGGAAATCACTGCGGAAAAACTGTACACCTACGCCGATTACCTGACTTGGCAACTGGACGAGTACGTGGAACTGCTGAGGGGCCGGGTGTTCAAGATGTCGCCCGCGCCCATGCGGAGGCACCAAGAGGTATCGAGTAGGTTACATACTCAATTGGGGTTATTTTTTCGGGGCCAGCCCTGCCGGTTGTATTCGGCACCCTTCGATGTGCGGTTCCCGCGCCGGGCGGGGGAGGTGGCCGATGGCCAGATCACCACGGTGCTGCAGCCCGACCTGTGCGTGGTGT
>JAYUVL010000158.1:0-4756 GCA_043754075.1 Cytophagales bacterium
GAAGTTCAACGAAAAGCATTTTTTCTTGGCCGACTCGACTTTTTTTGAGGTCTTCGGGTTCAAGTTGTCCCAAGGCGATGCCAATACTGCCCTGGCCCGGCCGGGCTGTATCGTGCTTACCCAGGCACTGGCCAGCAGCTACTTTGGCAACGAACCGGCCTTGGGCAAAACCATCAAACTTTTTGGCAGTATTCCGCTCCAAGTTACCGGGGTGTTTGCCGATCTGCCCGTTTCCTCCCATTTGCGCTTTGATCTGGTCGCCTCGCTGTCCACTTTGCGGTACTATGGCTATGCCAGTTATGACCATCAATGGATCTGGAACCCCTGCTGGACGTACGCCCGGCTCACTTCAAAGGGAGCGGCCAAGACCCTGCAAGCGGCATTCCCCAGTTTTGTCCGAAAGCATTTTCCGGCAGAGCTGGCCCCCGATATTACGCTGCAACTCCAACCAATACGCGATATCCACTTGTATTCTGCACTCGATTATGAGATTGAGACCAACGGGGACATCAAATATATTTATGTTTTTGTGGCAATGGCCCTGTTCATCCTGCTCATTGCAGCCATCAACTACATGAATCTCACCACGGCGCAAGCCTCCGCGCGGGTACGGGAAGTGGTGGTCAAAAAAGCCATCGGGGCCGACAGCCAACAACTGTTCTACCAATTTCTGATCGAGTCGCTGTTCATTGGGGCCACTTCGGTGGTCATCGCCCTGATTTTGGTGGAGGTGATCTCGCCCTACCTGACCGACCTATCCGGTGAACCCTTGTCGGCAACCACGCTCAACCAGCAGACCCTGTTCGCATCAGTGACTGCAACTGGACTGTGCATGGGCATTGTTGCGGGCATCTATCCGGCTTTCTACCTCTCCTCTTTTGAGATCGTGAATGTTTTTCACGGGCGGCTGCTCAAGATCCGGAGCGGGCGGTGGTTCCGCAGCATTTTGGTCGTGATTCAGTTTGTCATCTCCATTTTGTTGCTCATTTCTTCCTTCGTGAGCAAGCGGCAGTTGGATTTTATGCGCAATTCTCGTTTGGGATTTGACAAGGATCACATTGTGCTGATCCCGGTCACGACTGGACGGATCATCTTTTCGTACGATGAAGTTCGGCAATCGCTACTAGCGCACAGTGCCATTCAATCGGTGACCGCCATTGAAGAAATTATTGGCAAAGATTTTCAAACCCACGAGTTCAATACCGAGCGCAACCAACCGAATGAGTACAGTTTTTATCCCTCCATTGAGGTTACCTACGATTTTATCAGAACGTTTGACATTGAATTAATCGCCGGGCGCGATTTTGCCGACCAGCGCCACTTGCCCAACCCCATTGGCCAATCACCGTCTAACCCGGGTTGGTTGGCTCAAGACGACGGAAACAATGCCATTATCGTCAATGAGGCCATGATCAAACATTTGGGCTATCCCTCAGCCGAGGCGGCGATTGGCAAGCGATTTAGCCGCCGGGATGGAAACGAAAAAATCATTGGTGTAGTAAGGAATTTTCATTTTACTTCGCTCCACTCCGAAGTCACTCCGTTCGCCATCGATCTGATCGACTTCAGCATCCGCAAGAGCCGGATCAAGTATTTGGCCATTAAGATCGACAAACACCAATCCACCGTTGGGTTGCAACAAATCGAGCAAATGTGGGCCAAGTTTGCCCCCGAGCAGCCGTACGAATATTTTTTCCTGCGGGACAACCTGGACAGTCTCTACATAAAAGAGCAACGGCTGGGTGAAATCGCGACTTGGTTCAGTGTCGTGGCCATTATCATCGCTTGCATGGGCTTGTTTGGCTTGTCGTCCTTTGTGGCGGGCCAGCAACGGAAGGAGATCGGCATCCGCAAGGCCATTGGGGCCGATGCCCTTCATCTAGCCCTCCAACTCGCCAGCCGTTTTATCTCCTTGGCTTTGATCGGGATCGCTATCGCGGTGCCGGCTGGCTACTGGATGGCGGTAACTTGGTTGACCAGTTTCCCCTATCACATTCCTCTCAGGGCCGATATGCTAGTACTGCCTGCTGTCATTATGCTGGCCGTGACGATCCTCACCGTGAGCTACCATGCCATCCGCGCCTCCCTGCTCACGCCCGTGGAGTCGATCCAAATGCGGTGGTGAAAGAGTGGAGGTAATAAAAGTAGCAAGTACCACTCTCACGAAGGTGTATGTTTCTGTTTTAAATACTCATAAAAAGCTATTTGTGCCCGCACTTCGGGTCCTTTGATTTTTTGGTATTTATTGGTCAGTTTTAGGTCAATGACGCGGGCCTTTTGGTTGTCGGCGAGCTGGATGTGGAGCAGGTCCACGATTTCCTGCCGCAGATCGGGCTGAAGCACCGGAAAGGCCACCTCCACGCGCTCGCTCAGGTTGCGGGTCATGAAATCGGCCGAGGCGCAGTACACCACTGAGTCGCCGTTGTTGTGGAAAAAGTAGATCCTGGCGTGCTCCAAGAAACGGTCCACAATACTGATCACCTTGATGTTTTCGCTCTGGCCCGGCACTCCCGGTTGCAAGCAGCAGATGCCCCTGATGATCAGGTCAATCTTGACCCCGGCATTGCTGGCTTGGTAAAGTTTCTCAATGATTTCCCGGTCTTGGATGCTGTTCAGCTTGAGGATCACGCGGGCGGGGTGGCCAGCAGCGGCGTGGGCCATTTCCTGATCGATGAGCTGGTAGATCCGTGCCCGTAAATTGTGGGGGGCAATGAGCAGGTTGTTGGATTCGATCTTATCGCTCTTGCGGCGCAAAAAGTCAAAGTGGTTGAGCAACTCGTCGGTCAGGGCTGGGTTGGCGGTGAAGAGGCCCACGTCACCATAGATCCGGGCGGTTTTCTCGTGGAAATTGCCGGTGCCAAAATACGCAAACCGGGTTTGCACCCCATTTTCCTTGTAGGTGATCACGCAGGTTTTGGAGTGGACTTTCAGGCCGGGGATGCTATAAGTCACTTTGGCCCCAGCCTTGATCAGTTCATTGGCCCATTTGATGTTGTTTTCTTCGTCGAAACGGGCCTTGACTTCCACAAATACGGTTACCTCTTTGCCCATTTTAGCGGCATCGATCAGGGCACTCACTACTTTGGAGTTGCCCACGGCCACGCGATAGAGCGAGATACGGATTTTGCTCACTGAGGGGTGCTCGGCTGCCTCCCACAAAAACCGGCTCAAATAGTCATAAGAATGGTAAGGAAAATGGATCATCCAGTCACGGGTGCGGATCGCGTCTATCATGGAGGGCGACTTGTCGAGCTCGGGGATCCGCAGCGGCTTCAATGGCTCGTATTCCAGACTGGGCGCCAGCGGGTTGGGGAAGCCCATCAAGTCGCGAAAGTTGTGGTAGCGGCCACCCATCATCAGGTCATCGTCGGCCAAGGCCAATACTTTTTTGATGTGTTTCAGAAAATCATCGGGCATTTCCCGATCGTAAAGGAAGCGGGAGGGCACGCCCAAGTTGCGCTTGACCAAGCTCTTTTTTATTTTGTCAACCAAGTCGCCCGAAAATTCATCATAAATATACAATTCGGCATCGCGGGTTACTTTGATGGAGTAGATGTTGTCCTGCTCCACCTTGGGGAACAACTGGCGGAGGAAGAGGCGGATCACATCGTCCAAGGCGATGATGGAATACTGGCCCGGCACCTCATCGGGCATGAGCAAAAAGCGGGGCAGGGAAACCGTCGGGATTTCTATCAGTGCATACACATAATCCCCTTCATTATCCAAAAAACGGATGGCGTGGTGGATTACATCGCTCGGGATAAACACCGGGCCCACGTTCTCGTGCAGGAAAACCGGGTTGAGCACCGGCATGAGGTAGTTGGTAAAATAGTCGCGCAGGAATTCCAACTGGCTGGGCAACACTTTTTGGTCATCAATGAAAGTGATGTGGTGCTCGCTCAACTCTTTGGTGAGGGCAGCAAAAAGTTCAGCATACTCAAGCCGCTGTTTTTTGACGATCCGTTGCACCAGCCGCAGCACTTGCCCCGGATCGAGGTCGAGCTTGCGCTGGGTCTTTTTCTTCAGGGTGGCCAAGCCACGCAGGTAGGCCACTCGCACTTTGAAAAACTCATCCATGTTGGAGGAGTAAATGGCCATGAACTTGAAGCGTTCGTAAAGCGGAACCCGCTTGTCTTTGGCCTCTTGCAAAACGCGGTAATTGAAGGCCAACCAACTAACATCGCGATCATTGAACGTATATCCCTGACTGGTGGCAGAGTGGTTAGTCGCACCCTTGGCGGGCGACTTGGCTACTGAGGATGTGGGCATTACCGTTTTAGTTATAGCTATACCAGCACTTTACCGGCATGGATGGGCGGGTAAAGTGCTGGTTGTGTGATAATAAAAATGAAACAAAATCTGCTTTTGAGCACCGACCTGCTGGGGTCACCTAAACAGTGCCCTAATGTTGCCTGCCCAAAGATAAGGTACGGCTACAAACGAATTTGGTTTTTCTAAGTTAAATAATTGCTAATGTTTGACAAAAACAATGTTAGTGGGAAAAATGCCAACTTAACAAAGTATTTGTGGAGTAAGATGAGTAAATTTGTCCATCCACCCCGAATCAACCCCAGTGTTTTGCCAGCACTGAAAACGACACTAAAACAAGGTGCAGCCGGGAGTATCGGCGAGTTAATCAAGTATTAAATTTGCAAATACAGCTCAGAACTTACGCCGTTTAAACCCATACAGAGACTCCCATGGAACCATTGAGACGCTTGATTCCTTTAGAGTGGGCGGTGAGGAACTGTTGGCA
>JAYUVL010000159.1:0-2144 GCA_043754075.1 Cytophagales bacterium
ATTGGGCTGCCCAAACCTCTTCCGTCTTGATTATACGGGAGTTTACCGATAAATAGTCCACTTTATCTGGAAAAAGATCACCCTAACAGTTAATAAGCAGCCTGAAGTCCAAAAACTACTGGCATTGGGAACTAATTTTTTTTAATATTACTTGAATTGTATGCGGTACATTTTGTAATTTTGCGGCCGCAATCAACGCATTTTTTGAACAGAGACAAAAATACGGCCGGTGGCCGCCCTTGTTATTTTGTGTTCCGCATGAAATAAAACATTCATAAATAAGTTTTTATAAAACAAGTATTCTACGATGCGCCAATTAAAGATCACCAACACTATTACCGACCGTCGCGAGAGTGCCACGCTGGAAAAGTATTTCACCGAAATTAGCCGGATTGAAATGCTGAGCGTCGACGAAGAAGTGGAGTTGGCCCGCAGGATCCGCTCAGGCGATAAACAAGCCTTGGACAAGTTGACCAAAGCCAACCTTCGCTTTGTGGTTTCGGTAGCTAAACAATACCAGAACGGCCACATGCCGCTCAATGACCTCATCAACGAAGGCAATCTCGGGCTGATCAAAGCAGCCCAAAAATTTGACGAGACCAGGGGATTTAAGTTCATCTCCTACGCGGTATGGTGGATCAGGCAGTCGATTATGCAGGCCATTGCCGAAAACGGGCGGATAGTGCGCCTCCCCGCCAATAAGACAAATGCCCTGAACAAACTCAAAACTGCCACCGGCGAATGGGAGCAGCACTTTGAACGCGAACCAACCCCCGAGGAACTGGCCGAAATTTTGGACATGGAACTCAAGGAAATCAAAGGTATCATGACCACTTCGGTTCGCCAAGTATCGGTTGATGCCCCGTTTGACAACGAAGACGGCGGGTCACTGCTCGATGTGATGGCCGACGATACCATTGCCAGTACCGACAAACAAGTGGAATACATCGAGTCGTTGAGCATCGAGACTGACCGTGCTTTGTCAATCTTAAGCGAGCGTGAGAAGAAAATCCTCCGTTTGTTCTTTGGAATTGCCATTGAATCGCCCATGACGCTTGATCAAATCGGGGAGATCATGGGCACTACCCGCGAGCGGGTACGCCAGATCAAGGAAAAAGCCCTCAAGAAACTGCGCCAATCGTCCAAAGCTGGGCAATTGGCCGAATACTTGGGCTAAATTAGCTCACCAGTTGATAGGAAAACCTTTGCCGCCGACCGCAGCAAGGGTTTTTTGTTGATACTAACTTTTGCGTTTTTCTTTGCGGGCGCTGGCTGCCCCGCTGCTTCCAAGGGCGGGCCTGCGTTCGGGCCAACCGCCCATAAAACAACCGCTAAAACGCATCCTCAAAATGCACGATTTCTTGTTCGGGGCCAGTGACAATGCTGATGATGTCAAACCGGATGTCGCCAGTGTACTGGTGGGCGATCAAGTACTGTTCGGCAGCATACCGCACATAAGCCTGTTTTTTGGTGCTGACCGCCGTCTCTGGGTAGCCAAAAGCAGTATCTGCCCGGCTTTTGACCTCCACAAACACCAGTACTTGCGCTTTACGGGCAATCAGATCGATTTCCCAACGGTGAGATCGGTAGTTGCGGGCCAAGATTTCGTAGCCGAGGTCTTGAAGAAATTGGGCGGCCATTGCTTCAGCGGCCCGGCCTTGGTTGGTTTTGCTCATTTTAGTGACTAAAGTTAACTTGGCCCAACAATGGGCCCCAGCCATGATGAAGGAAGATCGGGGCATCAGAGTTGATCGATTGCCCTGGCCCCAGCGCCCCAAACCACTTTTGCCTACCAGCCCAGCCAGCTACGCACGGTTTCGGCATCGCTACTGCCCGTGGTAATTTCGGTTTGGGCTTTGTCGTGCAATTTAATCAAAAACTTGCCAGAAAAAAGCCGATTCGCTTCTTTCACCAGATCTTTATTGATAATTTCGCCACGACTGACGCGCAGAAAATGAGGGGACAGTTTGTCGGCCAGGGCCGTCAAACTGCTGTCGGAGCGAGTTTTGGCCGATTGGCAGCGATCTGGTAGCCGGTCAATACCGTAACGGCCACCCCAAGAGCGGCCGTTGTAGTGGAGCAAGTTGGGCTAGTACTGCTTGCCCTTGCCGAAGTACACCATCGCGCCCAGCCTGAAATCAAGC
>JAYUVL010000160.1:0-2300 GCA_043754075.1 Cytophagales bacterium
GGTAGGGGAATTTGCCAATTTGCTGGCCCAGATCGGCCAAACGCCTGCCGCCGAGGCCCCAGTGTTGGCCAAATTGGCCCAGTTGATGTACCAGTCGCACCAAAGCTATACCGATTGCGGGCTGGGCAACTCCCAAACTGACGAGTTGGTGGACATGGTGCGGCAACGCGCCGGCCAAGGAGTGTTCGGGGCCAAGATCACGGGCGGGGGAAGCGGGGGCACCGTGTGTGTGATGTGTTATGGGGAACGCGGGCTGGAGACCGCCCGCGCCATCCACCGTGAATATTCGGCCAAATATGGGCCAGTGGTTTTCTTTGAGTGAATCGCGGTCGACCTACTGCTCGGACAAACTGTCCAAATATAACTGTTCCACCTTTTGGCGGGCCCAAGGCGTTTTGCGCAAAAAGGCTAGACTAGATTTAATGCTGGGCTCATGCTGGAAACAGCGGATGGTGATCGCCCGGCCCAAGGTTTCCCAGCCGTGCCGTGCCACCAAATGTTGCAGGATCATTTCCAGTTTTACCCCATGTAATGGATTGTTGGGTTGTGGATTTGCCATAATGATAGAATTGTCCAATTGGGCGCATTGGCCCTGATTTGCTGCCATTGGGCCAAAGATAGGCAAATGAGGGCATGAATCCTCAGCGACCCCGATTTTGGGCCAAAGGGCCATCACGTTGATAATATCAACAGGATTCCGCGTGTTTCGTCAGAGGTGTGGCAGTCTCGGCACCGCCCCATTACCATCATTGCTTCGGGCCGGATCAAAGTCTGGCTGTCGTTGATCGCTGAATGGCAAGCCCGCCACCGGGAGCAAAGGCACTTGGTGGAGCATTGAAGGGATAATGGCTGGGGGTGGGTTGCCTCCCTAGCCAACCGTAAGATCACCAAAAATACTGCGGCGTTAATCTCTACAAACTCCCATCCACTCAACTTGCTAATGCCCGGTAAAACTTGGACATAAACAACACGTGAGGCGCACTTATGCAGGACAAACCGATGAAAAAAGAAGGAATGTATTGTTGGGGCAGGTAGTGTTGATCATTGAAAATCCAAAGAAAACCAGCAAAAAAGACAAACGCCCCCAAAGAAAAGGGCAGTGCTTGAAAAAATAATTGTTGGTCATTGGTTTTTAAACCGTTCTTAATATCGCGCCAGCCAGTCAAACTGTGGATTAAAATAAAATAACAGCCAAAAGCAAGCAAAAGTGGCAGTTGAGTACCCAACAAAAGAACCAGCAGGATGCAGATAAATTCAACCCATTTAGCTTTTACACTCAATAGGCCGACAATACCGAAAGTAACAAAGGATAAAACAACTGGAACGAGGAACCAAGCGGGAAGCGTTCTGGTCGGAACAATGCCAAACAGATATAGGTAAGTTACAAACTCATCGGGGTGAGAAAATAGGATGAAAGTGAGCAAGGACAGCCCACCCAAAAAGGCCGTTAAGGGGTGAAACGAATGCAACCGGCGAAAGTCGGTTTCACCAAAGTGCCAAGCTGAATAGGCAATAAACAGGATCAAGCCCAGCAAGGGTTGTAGCCACCAGACCACGAAAACCATCGCCATGATAGATAAGTACTTAAGGATGAAAGTGTAAAGAAAATACCTTTGGGTCTGGTGGTGAGTGTCCAGGTGGTGGTCAATGGCCCCGTGGGGAATGCCCGGGAAAACCATGCCCGCTAGCAGCAGATAAGGTGACACCCGTTGGATCAGTTGGGGAGCACTAAGATTGACGATTACCAGCAATGTAGTGGCCAGCAAGGCATAAATTTCAATCGCAATTATTGGCTTTTTGTTCACAGTCTCGCTTTAATTTTATATTTGGGTATAAAACCCGTAATAAATGACGTTTGGACATCGCCGACAATGGCGCAGTTTCTTTGAACTTGTTGGGCAATTCAAAGTATAAAGAGACAAGGTTTTAAAAAATGGTTAACAGCAACCGGCCGCGTGGCCCTAAACCGCGCCCGGATATGGGGCAGGCTAGGCGGCTTTCAAACTTTTGAACTTTACCACCCGATCCTCCGGTTTCCCAGTATCCTCAACCTTTCCTACCATATTCTCGTTTTTTTCTAGCTTATCCAGTAGGAGTTTTTGTAAGAACTGGTTGTTCTTTCGCAGATTTAGTATTTGATCCTTGCACATCTTCCAAACTTTTCCTCAAATACTTGAACCTAATCCCAAAACTTGAATGTCATTAGAACATGTTTAAATTTTGAAAATAGGTATCGGTGCATTTGTTTAGAGTGTCCAAACCCGACCACAAATGCAAACCCACTATAAGGAGCTGTCCGA
>JAYUVL010000161.1:0-6555 GCA_043754075.1 Cytophagales bacterium
GAAAGGGGGCGGTTTTTCAAACCAGGCCGTGTTGCATTTATCACTTAAACCTAAGGTTAAAAATAAAGTGGACAACGAATCAAGTAGATGATTTTTTGCTCATCAACGGTGCTTTACTGGCAATTTGCTTACTATTGGATTGGATAAATCACATTAAAAGAATCACATTGGCCCAATAAACTAAAACAGGACTCGCCTTGGCTGAGGGCAGTGGGATCATTTGGATTACCTTGTGCGGTTTTGACAGCCCATCCCGCGGGGCAGCAGGGCCGAAGTGTAGGTAGTGTTGTAGCCGACTGGCTTAGGTTGAGGGGCATCATTTCCCTTGGCGGACTTATTCGCCAAAGTAAATTTGCTTATAGTAACGAAGTTTGGGTTATTTTGGGGAAAAAGCAAATGTAGGCTCCCAGATTCGCCCGAAAAGCGCAAAAGGACGTACTTTTATAGCCGATCCAACCCGAATCGCCCCTTTTTTCCAGTGCAAGCGGATTATTTGGCCGCATAAGCTCCGCGTAGGTTGGGCCAACCCGGCTAGGCATGGCCATTTCCGATGAAGCCCAGCAAAAGCTTTGGAATTTTTTGTGGAAGGAAAATAATGATGCGGGATAGAGATGCCACGCCGAGTGTTTTTACAGATAACGTGATGCACCGCGATTCTAAAACCAAATTTCTGGAAACACCGTGAGCCGAAGTGCGATAAAGCGGGGCAGGCGGCTGCGCAGTGTTTCGGCCTGTTCGGTGGCGGTTTGGCTCACCTCCGGCAAATTGCGCTGGTTCAGCAAGTTATAAATAGCCACGGTGGCTTTCAGTTTATTGTTTTTGAACAAAAACCGGCTCAATTCCACATCGCCAATAGCTACGGGGCGGCCACTGGTGGTGGTGCCATTTACCATAGCAAGGTTAAGGCTGGGGGTAGCGTACCAACGCTGGGCAAAATTCCATTCCGATTTTAGGCGGTAGGTTTGTTGCAGCGTAAAAGCGTGGCTTTGAAGTGTACTTTGGCCAAAAACAGACCATTGCCCGTCGAGGCCCACAAAAAATTTATCGCTGTGGATGTACTTGGCCGAAAGCATTACATAAGAATGGAGGCTTCGCAGCCGGCTGATGGCGGGGCCAGCACCTTGGAGGTTTTCTTGCCAATTCACCATGCCAAACAGAAACCAGGTGAGTTTGCTAGCCAGCTTAACGTTTATCAAAACAAAATTGGCGGAAAGGCCCTGAGTGGCCAAGCTTGGCTGTTGGCCGTAGGTGAGCGTGGGCACGCCCAGCGCCGACACCCGGTTTTGGGTGTACACCGGCTGCTGGGTGCGCTGCCATTGGAGGGTGGCGCTAAAGTTCAGCCCACTACCGAAGACGGTGCTAAACCTGAATGACACTTGCGGTTGCAGCGAGTAGGTGAGCAGGGGGTTGCCGAATGTGACGAGTTGCAGGTTAGCACTGTCTGGGAGGGGGAATAACTGGCTGGGCGCAGGCAAAATCGGTACGAGGCCGCCCTGCAGCGATACCCGAGTAACGCTCGACACCCGGTAGTCGACCGAAGCCCGGGGTAGCCACCGCGCCACGGCCCGGGTGGGCACGGCTTCGTCGGCTGTGCGGCGGCTATGCCAGTGCCACAGCGCAGTGCCCGCTATCACTTTCAGTTTGCGTCTTTTCCATAGCAGGTTGGCCTGGGCCTGCCAGGTTTGGTCGGTGGTGGCAAACCGGGGGGTGGTTAGCCCTAGCGCGGGCCGGGTAAAATCGGTGGTGGCAGCCTCATACGCCGCCCCCGTTTGTCGATAGCCAAAGGTTTCCCAGGTGGTTTTGCCCCGTACTTCCACCAGCCATTGTTTGTTCAACGGCTCGCCGTGCAGCACCTCGGCTGTGGTAGAAAACTCGTTGGTGACCAGGTCGATGCGGTTATGGTTGGCCAGTGCACGGCTAAGGGCCACTTGCTGGTTGCGGTAGGTGTCCAGGTCGGCACCCAGGCCCGTGTACTGGTTTAAGTAGATGGACGTAAGCCGCCCGGGCCGCCCGTATTTTTTGGTTAATTGCAGTCGCAGTTGGTTGCGCAGTTCGCGGCTGTGGCGGGTGCGCTGTTGGCTCAGGCTGCTGGTTTGGAGCGGCGGCCCATCGGTGCTATCGTTGGTCAGGGTGGCCGTTTGGGTCAGTTGGTCATCATTCTGGTGCTGGCCCAGGTGGGTTTGGTTGCTCACCCGCAACGTGAGCCGGGCACTGGGCGACCAGTGGCCATTTAGCCCAGCCGAAACGGCGTAGTGCGCCTGGCTTTGGTCAGCGAGGCTGGTTTCGGCCTGGCGCAACGGCAGCAGCCACCGTAGCCGGTTAGTTTGGGTGGTAAGTTCGGTGTGCCGCCGTTCGGCCAGCACATAAACCCCAAATTCGCTTTTGCGAGTGCTGCGGCTGGTGCTTAGCCCGCCGCTAAAGCTGCGGCTCACCCCCGGAGGTTCGCCCATCCAGTCGGTGGCATCCGGGCTGCGGGCGCGGGTACTGGACGAGGCCGCGCCCAGACGGCTTTCGTTGGCATCTACCACCGATGCCACGCCCGACACGTCGTTTATCCACGAACGTTGCATCATCTGAAGGTAGTCCTGCTCAGAAAATGCCCGTTGGTTAAAGTTATTGTAGCCCGCGAATACATTGTAAAACCTGCCAGGGCGCAGTCGGTTGAGCCTGGTGGCCGCGCCCCACCGGCCAAAGCTGCCGCCAGTGGCGGCCAGGTCGCCGTACAATCCGTTTTTGCGGTTTGGTTTCAATTTTACGTTTACCTGGCGGGTGGTGCTGCCGTCAGCTTCCACCCGTTCCACTACTTCGAGTTGGGCGATCATATCGGCGCGAAGGGCATTGAGGGTAGCCAGCGCATTGCCTCCGAACAGCGGCAGGCCGTCCACGGTGAGGGTGCGCACCCCTTCGCCCAAAATGCTAAGCCGGCCCGAGCCAGACAGCGACAGCCCCGGAATTTTGTCGAACAACGCCGTGGCATCGGCGTGGGGCTGGGTGGGCACGCCTTCGGTGTTGATAAACAGCGTATCGCCCCGGCGGCTGAACCGCTCTTCGGGCCGGATGGTCACCCCCTTCAGTTCGGTGATTTTGTCTCGCACCAGCAGCCTAAAAACGTGGTTAGCGGCCAGGGTATCGGCCTGCCAGCGCAGGGTCACGGTTTCGGCCAGGTCGGTGGCCAGTTCCAGCAGGTAGGTGGCCCTAGGCTGGAGCGTAAACTGGAGGCAAGTATCGCGGGCGGCCAAGGTTTGGGCAAGCAAATAGCGGTTGTTTTCATAAAGCCGCCATTGAGATTGCCGGTTGGCCTCGCGCGAGGCGTATTGCACGCACACCAGGCAGGGCTTGGGCACCTGGGCGGCCACCACCTGGGCTAGCAGCAAAAAGCATAGCCATGAGCCAGCCCGGCGGAAAGCAAAGCAGACGAAGGCCGGGAAAAGTGGCATGGCGGGTGGGGTTAAACTTCTAGCTAATAAGGGCAGGTGATAAACCCTTGGCCTAAAGGTAGGCGATATAATCTCATAACTCTAAATTTTTTTTAGGATTAATGGTCATTTTTGATTGACAAAAAGTAGTTTATGGAAAATTTCGGTTTCTAGATGCACCTTTTACAACGCATTATCAATAAATGTTGGTAATTACTATACTACTTCCATTCTGGCTCGAGTAGGTTGACATATGCCCAATTATGTCGCCACCCAAATTATAAAGAAAGCAAACACTAGTCAGGCTAAAGCCGGGAGGGGGCCAGTCCAAGGTAGATGTGACTTGAACGTTGATAGCAGGGGTGGCTGCGAGACTAGAAAAAGAACCTAAAAAGGTTCCAGCGATAAGTGTACATGCAAAGAGGATTTTTTTCATGATTGAGAAAGTTTAAAGTTGGTTAATAACTCGCCTTGGAAACAAAACCCAGTCACCAGAATTTTCCATAAACTGGCAGCAATATTTGGTTTTTTTTTTCCAAATTTTGCACGCAGAAATTTCGCTCGTACCATGAAAAATCTTTTTTCGCTAATTTTGATATCCCTGCTCACCAGCCTAGCCGCCCGGGCGCAGGTGGGGTCATGGGCCAACCAGCTCAAACCGCTCCTGGGCCGCCACTTGGTCAGCGTCATCGAGAAAACGACCACTACCGAGGAGGTGAAGGACAGCAAGCCCCTGGCCACCAGTGGTGGTACGACCTTTATCGTTAATTTTGCTGGCGGGGAACGGCGTAACAAATACTTCCTCTCCACCAAGCTAGCCAGCCAGCCGGCCGCCGACACCTGGACGCTGGCTACTCAGGTAAAACGTCTGCAAAGGCAGATACCCGTATTGGATGGGGACATGATGGAGGTCGATACGGATAATAATTTTTCTGACGACCCCATCGCGAGCGAGGTAACCAACAATCAAGCCCGTTATATCAACCGACCCTACACGCTAACTTTTGACCAGTCCGACAAATTGATCGAAGCCAAAGACGCTAAGCCCTCGGTGAGGGCCTATCTAGGGGACGCCCGTTTGGCCATGCACCCTTTGGCCGACCTTTCGGGTATGCTCCAACCTTTGCCCGGCAACTTCGGGGCAGACACCAAGACTTGGGCCGACACCATCACCAGCGAGAATGGTCGTTATATAAACAGGTACCAGGTACTTGCTCACACTCCTCAGGCCGTTACCCTGCAACTGGAAAGCAACCTGCTACCCGGCACTGGCTTGACAGAAATCGACACCTTGGTGACGAAAGGAGCACCCCAAAACATCCAGGCCCTCGATTTAAACAAGCGTACCCAAACTATCCGGCTGGGCTATACCGGCCAAATCACTTTTGACCCGAGTACGGGCCTCATCGGCGTAGCCAAACTGACTGGGGAGGCAGAAAAGGAAGTTACCATGATGGGGAAAGCTACTACCCTGATAGATAAATTTACTTACCACATCACCAACCGAATAGAAAAGTAAAGGCGCGATCTACCCCCGCACCCCGATCAGGGCCAGCATCCGGCCCAATGTGGGCCACACAGTCGGCGGCGCGGGTGCCAAACTGCGCCGCCATGACGACCAGCAACTGGGTGACGACCCCGCCCACTGTGCCGCGCCAGCCTGCGTGCGCCGCACCCACGGCCCGCGTACGCACGTCATGCACGAGCAGGGCGAATTTGTCCTCCAACTGCCCAGCGCCCCGGCCAAGCTGTTGGTCAGTTGCCTGGGCTACCAGCAGCAGGAGTTGGCCGCGCCCGCCCCAACCGATAGCCTGTTGATCATCAGGCTGGTGCCGCAGCCCAAAGTGCTGGGCACAGTGGTGGTGCGGCCCGGCATGTCGCCAATTGAACTGGCCGAGCGAGCCGTGGCCCACCTGCCCAAGCACCAACCGGCCAAACCCTACGAGCAGCGGGCTTTCTACCGACACACCATCCAGGTTGACGGCCGGTGCACAGGCCTGGGCGAGAGCGTAGGCGAAGTGCTAAACGGCGGCTACCAAACCCAGTACGGGGCCGGCCGCTATGTGGCACTGCCCACCGACCACGAGCACATTGAGCAGCAGCGGCTCAGCGACCACGCGCTCGCCCACGATCAGGAGGGCAATGTGCGGCCCCAAGTCAGTTTGCTCAATCTGTTGTCCCACAAAAAGCAGTTGCTGCACAATGGCTTCTTGACCCAAGGTGACTTGCGCAAAGCCACGTTTACGCTCGACTCCACTTTTTGGGAAAACGGGCGGGAAGTGCTCGTGCTGGGCTTTGTCCCCAAACGGCTGCCCAAACCCGACGAAAAGTCCTTGCTGACCCGTGGGCGTGGGCGCGTGTACCTGTATGCGGACAACTGGGCCATTTTTCGGATCGAGGCCGAAGCCATCTTGCCCGAGGGCAAGCAGACCAATCCACTCACCCTGCACCAAGCACGGCACCTGACCAACCGGTTGGTGGTACAGTTTGCCCCGTACCAAGGCCAGTACTACCTCCAGTCGGTGCAGTACCAAGCCGACTACGACGACTATGGCTGGGGGGCCGAAACACCCCGACGGGTGCAGGTACGCGCCTCGGTGTGGATGGAAAACCTTCAACTGCACCCCTTGACCGACGCCGAGTACGCAGCCAGATATGGGGCCTACGACCAGTACGGGGCGGTGCGGGTGGACCTCAGTAGCCAGCCCCAACCAGCCTACGACCCCCGTTTTTGGGAAACGATGCCGCCCACCCCGCTTTTTTTGGCCATGGAGCAAGATTTGGGGAAAAGCGGTCGGCCGCTGAACCAGCAGTTTGCCTACAACCACTGGCACAACTTGGTGAAGCCTGAAGACAGCTTGGCCATAGTGCGGCAGTATTCGCGCAAGTACCAGGTCTTTTTGCAAAACCGGCAGTAGGCGAGATCCTTGGTTTTATCCCCATGATCCCCCATATTTGTTACTGCCCCCCAATCATTCGGGCGGGGCCTTACAATGAGGGACTATTTTTGACCATTGCCGATGATCCACCTCACCACCTGCCATCATTTGACCAAGTTGCACGACTTGATCCGCCGGGGCCGCCAAGGCAACGCCGCCCAACTGGCCCGCCTCACCCACCAATCAGTACGGAGCACCTA
>JAYUVL010000162.1:0-2081 GCA_043754075.1 Cytophagales bacterium
AACCATATCCAATCGCAACACTGTACCTGAAAAAACAGAAGATGAAACGGCGGGTGTCCGGGTGAAGCGGGCTAGACCATGCCCAACCTAGCAAATGTCAGCAACTAGGGCACGGACGTCGCTGATCCGTGCCCTGTTTGATGCGCGATGGGGGGCATACTATTCGGCTTTGTTATCGTAAGCAAATCCTTCGGCCAAGAAACGGTATTTGTCAAAAATCTGGCGGACTGGGCGTTTGAGGTAGCGCTCGCCATTGAACAGTTGATTGCCAAAGATGCCCGAGGCGTAGCCCTGCCACACCGTACGCTGTTGCTTGCCATCGAAGAGCAGCACCAGCAAGGTGCCTTGCCGCAAGCTGTATTTGATCGGATCATATTCTTCTTCTTCGTCCTCACTGCGGGCCCATTCTTCAATACTGGGCTGGTTATAGCCCGTGAAGCGCAGGTCATCAAAAAAAATCCGGTAAGAGACCAGCAAATCGGGTTTGCGGTCGGTCTGCTTATAGCCGAGCAGTTCCATTCTGAACTTGATCTCATCAGCTATCATCTTGTTTTGGATGTTCTCCTCACTACTGGGGCTAATGTCCTTGACAAAGTCAAAGGTCTTGTACTTCTTGAATTTACCGTAATAGCTGTAGTCTGTTTCTACGGTGTAGCGTTTACTGCTCATGCAGGAAGCTGTAAGTACTAGCACAAAAAGACAAAGGTTGATAGTATGTTTCATGGATTGTAACTGTTTTACATTTTATGACAAGATTGAATTGATGTTGGAAATTTTTAGGCTTGATTAACTTGATTACCAATGATTTATTCTGTTGATGAACACCGAACCGAACGAGATCGAGTACAGGTACAAGATTTTGGCTTGACAAGTTGCCACCGTGGTCAATATTCATTTTGGTTGCCAATCCTAAAGTTAGATCATTTATTAGCAACAAAACCAAGTTTTGGACTAAACTTAGATAAAAAAAAATCTGCCCGGTTTTGGGGCAGATTTTTTGACTGATACAGCGGCCAGCTTGGGCCTCTCACGCCATTAACTGGTATAGTCAACAATGATCTTGTAAATGTCGTTGCCGAAAACAAACACCATCAAGGCCAGCAGCAACACCATGCCCACCTTCTGGGCATTTTCTAAGAATTTATCGGAAGGCTTACGGCCCGATACTATCTCATAGGTCAGGAACACGACATGGCCACCGTCCAAGGCTGGGATGGGGAGCAGGTTCATAAACGCGAGCACCATGGAGAGCAGGCCAGTGAGGGTCCAGAAGCGAATCCAGTCCCACGCGCCACCAAACTGCTGGGCAATGGCCAACGGCCCACCGAGTGACTTGGTGGCCGATATTTCGCGCCGAAAGATTTTGCCAAAAGCTTGCAGTTGGAGCGACACCACATTGAATGCATTTTGGGCGCCTTTGGGAATGGATTCCACAAAACTGTAATACTCTTTGGCGTACAGCATATCGTGCTCCAGAATGACCCCGATCACCCCCTCATTGGGCACCTGAACGGGGATTTCCATCTCGCGCTCGCCCCGGCGCACCCGTAAACTAACCTCTTTGTTCTTGTTTTTTGCCATCAGCTCACGAAACACCCGGATTTCCTTGGTCTCCTGCCCATTGATGGCCAAAATCACATCCTTTACGTTCAACCCCGACCGGCGCGCCGCCGATCCCCCGTTTATTTGCTCCACTTGCAAGGGATATTTGTCGTACATAGGGGTGGCAAATTCCATTTCCTTCTTGTTCATCCGATCCATCAGATCGACTGGAATGGGCATTTTGATTTCGGTCCCCGCCCGCTGGATGGTGTAGTAGCTGCCTTGTTCCAGAAAAAAACGGGGGTTGTGAATGTCGTCAAAATGAACCAACGGCTTTCCGTTCATGCTCACTATCCGATCGCCATCTTGCAAACCAATCTCTTTCTTGCCCAGATCAGTGGCGTGGATGCCAAACTGGTTCACCTTATCAATGGGGATATACCGCTCACCGAGCAGGTAGGTCATAAACACAAAAATGATGACGCCCAACACCACGTTCATAAAAATGCCGCCCAACATCACGATCAGCCGTTGCCAAG
>JAYUVL010000163.1:0-2190 GCA_043754075.1 Cytophagales bacterium
GCGTTGGCCACGTCTTTGTCGCGCTCATCACCATCGGGCACGGCCCGGATGGACATGATCTGCACTTTTTCGGCCACTCCGTCCATGCCCACGTTGTTGCCGCGCTCGGCCGCCACAATGCCCGCCACGTGCGTACCGTGCGAAGCATCGGGGCCTTTCACGTCATTGTTGCCGTAGCCCCGTTCGTTTTTGTTGTTGTAATCGTCACCCACAATGCTCCGGGGATCAAAGTTTAGATCGAAGCCATACTTGAGCATATTGCCCAATTCGTCTTGGTTGTCCTTGATGGCTTCTTTGGTCAGGCCATTGGCCAGAAACAGCTCCATGATCTGCTTGGCCCGGCCCACCACTTTGTCTTCCGTATCAATGGCCTGAACTCCTTCTAGTGTTACTTCGTCGGTATCCAAGTAGGCCGCCAATAAACGTTCAGACTTGTTGAACATCTGGGCGTAATTATCGATCATGTTCTTTTGGGCCGAATATTCTGCCACTTTGGTTTCATACATTGCTTTGGCCTTTTGGTAAATCTCAAAGTCAGCTTTGTCGGCCGGGGCAATGTCGCTTGCGGCTTTGCCACTGAACTTGGCCTTGAACTTGGCATACAGCCGAGTAGATTCGTGTGTGTCTTGGGCCACGTTTTTCCCGTCCTTGCCACCGATAAAGTTCCAGCCGTTCACATCGTCCACGTAGCCGTTTTTATCATCATCAATGCCGTTATTGGGGATTTCGCCCTTGTTCACCCACAATTTGTTTTTGAGATCCTCGTGTTCTATGTCCACCCCGGAGTCAATAATGGCTACGATGACCGATTGCGACGACCGACCTTTGAGCAATTCTTGATAAGCCCGCTCACTGCCCACGCCATTTACCTGATCTTTTTTGGGATCGAGGTTGAACCAGTTTTTCGGGGCCACTTTTTTGACTGTGGTATCCTCAATAGTCAATAAAGGAAATTTGGGAGAGCTGGATTGGGCCAATACGGGATTGGTCGTCCACAAAATACTTGCCGCCCAAGCGCCCGTTAGCACGACATATTTCAGCCTACTGTTCATTGTGTTCAATTTAAGATGAGTAAGAGTAGCAAAATTACGTTTTCTTGTTCACTTTTTTGGGGTCATAAGATGTTAAAAAGCTATAAATCACCTATTTCAACAACAATGGGTGAAACGGTTGAAAATCCGCCAAAAATGATAATTTTGGGCAACTACGAAAATGCAAAACCTAACGAGCAATGAATGACTTGGAAACAATAGCAGCCCCAACCCTGCCCGATTTGTCGGACCCCTACGAATTGGGCATGGCCCAGCGCGATTTCTTTGGGGCCAATGGCTATGTCTACCTGCCCAGCGTGGCTCAAGCGGAGGAAGTGGCCACCTATCGCCTCGCCATCAAACACGCAGTGGCCGACCTGAACCATGCCAACCCGCTCAAACCTTTGGCCGAGCGCGACACGTACGGAAAGGCCTTTATCCAAACCATGAATGTGTGGCGGAGCGACGAAGCAGTGAAAAAATTTGTCTTGGCCAAGCGGTTTGCCCATCTGGCGGCCAGTTTGCTGGGGGTGGACAAAGTGCGGATCTACCACGATCAGGCCCTGTTCAAGGAGCCGGGCGGCGGCCCCACCCCGTGGCACCAAGACCAATATTATTGGCCACTGGACAGCGACCGCACCATTACGATGTGGATGCCACTGGTGGACATTACCGACGACATGGGCATCCTCACCTTTGCGGGCGGTTCGCACCGGGGCGGGCTGCTGGAAAGCGTGGCCATTTCGGATGAGTCGCAAGCCACCTTGGATCAATATGTGCAACAGCGGGGCTTTCCAGTTTGGCGGCCCAGCCAGATGAAAGCAGGCGATGCCACTTTCCACGCCGGCTGGACGCTCCATTTTGCCCCGGGCAATGTATCAGACCAAATGCGCGAAGTGATGACCATCATTTACTTTGCCGACGGGGCCCGGGTGGCTCCGCCCGCCAATGCCAACCAAGAAAACGACCGCCAGGCTTGGCTTCAGGGCTATGCACCGGGTTCTTTGGCCGATTCGGAACTGAACCCCGTCATCGACTAGCCCAGCAAACTTTCAATATCAGCGCTGGAGAGGTTTTTTACAAAACTCTCCTCGGTGGCGATCAGATTGTTGGCCAGTTGGAGCTTGTTTTTTTGCAACAGCAATATTTTTTCCTCGAC
>JAYUVL010000164.1:0-2666 GCA_043754075.1 Cytophagales bacterium
GTAGCCGTGGTTGTAGTGGGCCCAATCGGTGACGGGTCGCAGGGCCGCCCCCGCCGCAAATTCGCCGGGAGTCGTAAACATTCCCATCAAAGTAATAAAACCGCCATAAGAACCGCCGTAAATGCCAACACGCTTGGCGTCCACCCCGTATTTTTCGGCCAAGAACTTCGCCCCGTCCACGTGATCGGTCAAGTCTTTGCCGCCCATGTGCCGATAGATGCCCGTGCGGCAGTCGCGGCCATAGCCTGCACTGCCCCGATAATCGATGTCCAACACGACGTAGCCCTTGTCCACCAGCAAGTTGTGGAACATATACTCCCGAAAATAGGAGCTCCAATATTTGTGGGCATTTTGCAAATATCCAGCCCCGTGCACAAAAATCACGGCGGCCCCATTGCGCTGAGCCGTGGTGGCGGGCGCATACACCCGGGCGTGGACATCGGCCCCATCGCGGGCGCGGAAAGTGGTCACGGTCGGTTCGCGCCAAGGATACGCTTTAAACTCATCGGTCAACGATTGGGTAAGTTGAACCGCTTTGGCCCCCGGCTTATTTTCCATCAAGTACAACTCCCACGGCCGGTTGCTGGTAGAATGACGAATGGCAATCCACTTTTCATCGGGCGAAAGGCTGCAATCGTTGCCACCTGACAGGGCGGTGAGCTGCACGGCCGGCCCGCCGGCAGCGGCAATTTTGTAAAAATGATCCTCACCGGGGTGTACTTGGCTGGTGGTGAGGTAAAAGTGCTTGCCATCGTTGCTCAATTGAACCGAGCGCACTTCGTAATTGCCCGAGGTAAGGGCTTTTTTGGTATTGGTCTGCGTGTGGTAAGTGTACAAGTGCGACCAGCCAGTGGCTTCCGACTGGAAATAGAACGTCTGCTGATCGGGCAGCCAGCCCAGCCGGCCGGGCGCAAGCAGAAACCCATCGATGCCCGGCCCGCCGATCCACGCTTCATCATGCTGGTGATCGATCACTTGCAACGCCCCCGTGGCGGCATCCAGCAGGGCCAACCAGCGATCTTTGTTGTCCAAGGAACGGTAGGCAACCACTGCCTTCGTGCCCGTTTGGTTCCAAAACGGACCAACGGGCGCTACTTCCCGCTTGGTTGGCTTGGCTCCGGCCCCCTTGGCGTAGTCTTTGGTGAAAGCCGGCATTTCGGCCAGCCCCGGCAATTTATCGGGACTGACCAACAAAACCGTATCGCGCTGCCGATCATACACCCACAATTCATACGTGCTCTGCTCATCGCCCACTTTGGGGCGGGCATTCAGGTTTTCGGTAAAACCCGTTCCAGCCACATAATTGGGCACTGCGGTAAATTTGGCCCGCGCCGATTTGGTGAGCCGATAAGAAACAAAACGCTCGTCGGGGCTGACTTGCAAATTATCCAAACCTTTTTCTTGGATAAAAATTTCTTTGGGCCGATTGGGCTTGTTTGTCGCCGATTGGGCTTGCCGCCAACCGCTCTTTTCTTTGCGCTCGCGCAATACCTCAAAGACGCGATATTGGTCCTCTTCCAGCCATTTTTCATTGGCCGGCTTGGGGGCTGGCCCACTGGGTTTGGTGCCCCGCTGAAAATTGGTCAGCTGCACCAACGCCCCAGTCTTCAGGTGCTGGGCAAATAAATTGTTGCCCGACCGGAAAAAAAACCGGCTTTCATCGGCACTGAATCGCGCATTGTTCTCCACTTCCAACGTATTGGTCAATTGGAGCGCCGCGCCAGTGATCAAATCCTTGAGAAAGATGTCACCATCGTTGCCATACAGCTTTTTGGTCCGGGCTTGGTTCAGCACTCCGTCGGTGCTAGACTGGCGGCGGTCGCTGTCCACGGCCCGCACAGGAGTAGAACTGCCCAACCTGACCGAATACCAAATGCTTTCGGGGAGGCGATCGGGGTTCCAACGAAAGTAAATTTTCTTGCTGTCATCCGACCAACCAATCTCGCTGGGGGCCGTGCCGATCCATTTGGGATCACGCATGATGGAAGGCACCGTCAAGGTGGGCTGCCCCGTTACAGCCCCGGAAGTGGCCGGGCCGGGCGCGGCGACGGTTTGGCCCAGTGTCTGATCGGGGCAAGCGGTAAGCAAGCAAAAACCTAAAAAATAGTAGCGCATTTTCTGCATAGCAAGGGCGGTTTGTGGCGCGCAATTTAGGCTGAAACCGATTTATCCGGTGTGGGATCGGGGTTAATTTTGGTGAGGGAGTCGTGGCGCGCCAATCTGCTGGCCCATTGGCGCAATGCCCAACCCTAACTCCCGCAGTTGGGCCCGATTGACGGCGGCAAGCTTTGAGCAAATAAAAAAGCTGGGATCATTTGGAGAGTTGAAAATAACTACTCAAATTCGCAGCAACCCAGATAAAGCAAACAGTTTGTGGGCTGAACAGGGCAATGCCGCCGAGCCATCTGGGCAATCGCCCGGCGGTGCAGCATGGGAGTACAGTTACTTGAGGGAATTGGCGGGGCGAAGTTTTGGGGTGCCTCTGAGGAAGCGACAAGAAACCGGTAGCCAAAATAGTTGCGGAGCGTTTTATCGGGCTGGAAAGTCAGAAACAAACGCAAGGGTTGCGTTTATGTGGATGTTGGGCGTGTATACTGAAAAAGAAGTGGTTTAAAAAATTTTGGTTTTACAAATTATTCAAAATCAAGGGAATCAATCCTATAAAT
>JAYUVL010000165.1:0-8323 GCA_043754075.1 Cytophagales bacterium
GATCCCAAAAACCCCGACATTCTTTTTGCTGCCATGTGGGAGTTCCGTCGTTTACCCTGGACTTTCAATTCTGGTGGCCCGGGCAGTGAGCTCTACAAGACGACCAATGGTGGAAAAAATTGGCAAAAAGTTCGCGCCAATAGCACCGGCTTGCCCACTGGCATACTGGGGCGCATGGCGGTGGAGATTGCCCCGAGCAACGCCCAGACCGTATATGTCACGATGGAAGTGGACAAAAAGGAAGCCAAGGGAATGTATGTTTCCACCGATGGTGGGGCTAGCTGGAAGCAAACGAGCAAGTCGGGCGGTACTACAGATCGTCCTTTTTACTTTGCGCGCTTGGTTGTCGATCCGATCAATGACAGTTTGGTTTACAAAATGGCCACCAATCCCATCATCAGCAAGGATCGCGGCAACACTTTCCGCACGATCCAAAGTGGGATCCACTCCGATGCCCATGCGCTATGGGTCAACCCCAAAAATCCCGAAATGTTGTTTTTGGGCACTGATGGCGGGGTTTATCGCAGTTTTGATCGGGGAGTACGGTGGGAACACCTCAAAAATTTGCCCCTCTCACAATTTTATCGGGTAAGTACCGACAACGAAAATCCTTACAATGTATATGGTGGCTTGCAAGACAATGGTTCTTGGATGGGGCCGTCGCGCAGCCCAAATGGCATTGAAAACCGCGATTGGCACAATGTGGGTGGCGGCGACGGTTTCTGGGTCTTTCGCCATCCGGTCAATAAAGACTACATCTATTGCGAATATCAAGGGGGGAATTTGCTCCGGTTTAGCCTCTCGACGCTCCAGACCAAAGACATCAAGCCTTATCCAACTGTCCAGGATCCCAAGTTTCGCTTCAACTGGAATACGCCGATCCATTTGAGCCACCGCGATCCGCTACGCCTGTATCTGGGTGGCCAATTCCTGTTCCTATCCCAAGATTTTGGTGAATCATGGAAAAAAATATCACCAGACTTGACCACCAATGATCCGGCCAAACAACAACAGGGCAAATCGGGGGGATTGACCATTGACAATTCGTCGGCCGAAAACCACTGCACCATTTACACGATAGCCGAATCGCCACTGGATGAAAAAATCATCTGGGTGGGCACCGACGATGGCAATATCCAGGTTTCCACCGATGGCGGTGGCACTTGGCACAATGTCACGGCCAATGTCAATGCGGCAGGAGTGCCCAAAAATACGTGGGTGAGCCACATTGAAGCCAGTTGGTTTGATAAAAATATCGCTTTTGTGTCATTTGACGGGCACGCCACCGGCGACCAGCAGCCCTACCTCCTCAAAACCAGCGATGGCGGCAAAACCTGGAGCAGTATGGTCACCAGCGATCTCAAAGGATACGCACACGTGGTGCGGCAGGATCGGCTAAATCCTGATTTACTGTTTGTTGGCACCGAGTTTGGCCTGTTTGCAACGGTGGATGGCGGCAAAAATTGGTCTCAGTTCACCAACGGGCTGCCTAATGTGGGGATTCGCGATTTGGCTATTCATTCCACCGAAAACGATCTGGTACTGGCCACGCATGGGCGCGGGGTGATCATCATCGACGATATTACGCCACTCCGCCAATTGACCAAAGAGATGCAAGCTAAGGATGTTGCTTTCTTTGACATGAAGCCCGTCATTTTGCGCAGCCAAGCTGGTTTTCAGGGATTCAATGGGGCCGGCGAGTTTGTGGGCGATAATCCCAGCGAATCGGCCCAGATTACCTACTACCTGAAAAAGCGCCATACTTTTGGCGATATGTACCTCGAGGTGTTGGACAGCACGGGCAAATTATTGAAAAAATTAGTGGCGGGCAAGCAGCCGGGCATCAACCGAGTAGAATGGCGCACCCGGTTTCCTGCTCCCAAAACCGCGACTGCCAATTCCATCGCCTTTGGGTCACTGTTTGGCCCCACTTTGCCCGAGGGGGCCTATACTGTGCGCCTAACCAAGGGAAAGGAAACTTACGCTACGACTCTTACATTGCGGGCCGACCCAAATTTGCCCTACTCGATCCAAGATCGGCAACTACAGCAAGCGACCATGCTCAAGCTCTACGACTTGACTGAAGAATTGGCTTACACGGCCGAGGTGGTGCAGTCGGCCAAAAAGCAGGTGGATGAATTGGCTAAACAGTCCAAAAAATTAGCTAAACCGCTCACTGTCTTTGCCAAAGAACTGGAAGCCTTGAACCAACAACTAGTGGCTACCAGCGAGAGTGGGGGTATCACTGGAGAACAGCAAATCCGCGAGCAATTGTCCGAAGTGTACAGTGGCGTAAGCCGGTATGCGGGTCGTCCTTCCCAGTCACAATTGGAGCGCGTCAACACCATTGCAACCGTTATTACTGCCTATCGCCAGCAAGCAGAGGGGTTGAGGACTGGTAAAATTGCTACTTTTAACGCGGCGTTAAAAAAGGAAAACTTAAAGGAGATAAAGGTGAAAACTTGGGAAGAGTTTAAGCACGAAGAGAAGTAGAGTAATTGCTGTGAACAGGCGGTATTTTAGTTGTGATGGGTTGCGTAAAAGCGCTAAATTCCGATCTGCGGAAAATAGCAAGGCCGTGGCCGTTCCAATTTAAATACCGCCACTTCGCAAGTCCCTAAAATGGTAGCCATTGTTTAGCCAAACAACCAAAATATGGAAATAGCAGTATTATTGTTCGATAACTTTGAAACGTTGGATGTTTTTGGGCCAGTTGAAATTTTTGGGCGGCTCGTGGACTTGTATTCCGTAAACTTTTATTCACTCGATGGTGGAGTAATAAACAATCAACACGGAGTGAAAATACTCACAGAGCGATTGGAGGCTTTGTCAAGCCAAGCCGAGGTATTTTTGATTCCCGGTGGGGTCGGAACCCGAAAGGAGGTTGACAATAAACCACTTATTGATAAAATCAGGGAAATAGCCAACCGTAGCAAATATGTGTTGACGGTTTGCACGGGGAGCGCATTACTGGCCCGGACGGGGTTGTTGGACGATAAAAATGCGACCACTAACAAACGTTCGTTTGCTTGGGTGGTGACCAACGGAGCGAGCGTAAATTGGGACAAAAAAGCCCGCTGGACAGTTGACGAAAAATATTATACCTCATCGGGGGTAAGTGCGGGAATGGATATGTCACTGGGCTTTTTGAGTGATCAGCACGGAATTGAATTTGCAAGAAAAGCAGCATTGCAAATCGAGTACAATTGGATAGAAGACAAGGACAATGACACTTTTATCGTAGCCTAACATTGTACTCCATTTCGTTTTTAGTTGTTGGCGAAGGAGGTATTAGGCTACTTTTGCATCACATAAAAGCAGCGATGCAGGCCCACAGAAGTTTGGTATTCGACTCGTTCCAAGTTCCGAAAGCCCGCCTTTTTGGCGTAGCGGGCCAATTCTTCGTGAGTGGGCAGATACCCATCAAACGTCCCCCACTCAGTCTGTACTTTGATTTTGCGGTTTTGCATGTCCCTACCCACATAGCGGATCTCTAGGGGAATTTCGGCGATGAGCCGGCCCGTGAGGGGCAATTTCTTGGCCAGATAAATGATGGCCCGTTCTTGCTCAGTCCGGGAAAGTTCCAACACCCCAGACCACATCCACATAAATACATCTGGTTTTTCTTTGGCTTCAAAGCACTTGTAATCCTCTTGGCGGATGGTTACTTCCGGTGGTAAGTGGACTTTTAAGTAACTCACCAATTCAGGGGAACGCTCCAAAGCCACGACCCTGCCCGTGAATCCCTTGCGGAGCAATGCCGAAACCACCCGGCCATAGCCCGCGCCGAGTTCATATATTACTTTGGCATCCTTGATTTTGGGGTAGATCACATCTACATCCACCGAGGAACCTAAGCCGATTAAATCGGCAAATTCTTTAAAGCGCTCAACTTTAATATTGCGGTAAAACTCGACGTTGGTAGCGTTCATGGCATTCGCCTAATCCATAAGGGTAAATTAACATACTGATTCTAGCTATTCAATAATGGGTCGATGAGGCTACAAAAACGTTGGGCGTGCTTATCTTTGCTACGTTAAAGCCGGACTTGAAACACCTAAATAGACGGTTTGGTTTACTAATAATCATTTTCTACACTTTTTTCCATCAAACATGATGAAATTATTACGGTATTATTGCTTGCTCTTTGGGATCATCAGTACCCAATTGACCGTAGCGCAGGTGAATTTGCTGCAATCCGGCCCGATGGTCGGCTACTCGGCCAAGCGCGAAGCGCTGCTCTGGGTACAGACCACCGCCCCTGCCGATGTGCACTTTGAATACTGGGATCAACAGCAACCTAAGGCCCGATTTAGAACTGACAATTATAATACCAATAAAAGCGAAGCCTTCACGGCCCGGCTGATTGCTGATCAATTGGCTCCTGGGGTTCGTTATAACTATGAACTGTTCATTAATAATAAAAGAGTGCCGCGTGATTATCCGCTGGAATTTCAGAGCCAAGCCCTGTGGGAATACCGCACCGACCCCCCGCCGGTCCGCTTTGCTTTTGGCAGTTGCACTTACATCAATGACCAACCATTTGACCGACCTGGCCGCTCTTACGGGAGTGACTATGTGATTTTTAATTCCATCTACCAGCAAAAGCCTGATTTTATGCTCTGGGGAGGTGATAACCTTTATCTTCGTGAGGGAGATTTTGACTCTCGTGCCGGCATTATGTACCGCCACACCCACACCCGCTCTACCAAGGAGCTTCAGCCGCTGCTAGGGTCGGTGCACCAATATGCCACCTGGGACGATCATGAGTTTGGCCCCAATGATTCGGATGGCAGCTATGGGCTGAAGGAAGTGACCACTGAAGCGTTCCGACTGTTTTGGGGCAACCAACAATACGGGGCAAATACGGGTGGCAAGGGCATCAGCGGGTCGTTCAAGTGGAGCGATGCGGAGTTTTTCCTGCTCGACAACCGCTATTTCCGCACCGCCAACGAAAACCACGCCCAGCCCCGCCAAATGCTCGGCAAAACCCAGTTGGACTGGCTGATCAATGCGCTGGCCGCCAGCGAGGCCGCTTTTAAATTTGTCGTGATTGGTTGCCAAGTCCTAAACCCGGCAGTGGTGTATGAAAACTATTCCACCTATGCCGAGGAACGGGCCGAACTGATCCGGCTCATCCGGGCGGCGGGCATTAAGCGGGTGCTGTTTCTGAGCGGTGATCGCCACCACACCGAACTGACCAAGTTGCAAGAGCGGCCGGGCCTTTATCCCCTCTATGACCTCACTTGCTCGCCACTTACCTCGGGCGTGTCGTTGTCGGGCAACAACGAACCCAATACCCTGCGCGTGCCCAACACGCTGGTGCAAGAACACAACTTTGCCCTCATGGAAATTACTGGCCCGCGCAAGGAACGCAAGCTCAAGATCAGCCTGATGAGCCGCGAGGGCAAGCTGCTCTGGGACAGGGAAATAAAGGCCACGGAATTGGAATAGGCCAACCCGTGGCCGGTGGATCAATAGCGCCAGCTCCGAAGGTCGGCCCCAGCGGGTGCGGCCCGCTCAATGCGTTCAAGGATTTTCTGGACGTACATGGTGTTGTAGCGCAGCCGGCTGATGTAGTTTGGGTTCATCGGGTCGCCATTCCAGCAGTGTTCGGCCCGGTCGCCGTATTTGACTTCGCCGTTGTAGTAAGGGCTTTTGGTCTTTTCCAAGAACTCCTCGGTCAGGTAAACTGCATTATTGAGGTAGTAATTGTCCATATCGCCGCAATAAATGTGCAGTTTACCTTCCAGTTTGGGCCCAAGTTTGGCCCAGTCGCGCTGCATAATGTGGCGGAGATCGTAGTTTTCGCGCCAATAGTTGGCCACACTCGGGTTTAGCTCGCCGGTCAGTTTGTCAAAAATCCGCTCCGGGTAGCCGTCCTTGCCCTGTGGCGAATAGACAGCCTCCCAAATGTCAAACTGTTGGCCCGATCGGCTTTTGGTGCCCAGCACCAGTTCGCGGTGGTTCATCTGTTCGGCGGTGGCATCTACTTGGCCCAAGTAATTCCGGTGGCCGGGCCGGGCCAGCTTTTTGAACTGACTGTCGTAAAAATAGGCATTTTTGTCCTTGTAAATATCGATCAGGGTGTAGGCCCGGAAGTCAATCGGATCGGGACAGGCCGCAAAACATCCGTTGAACGCATCGGGATAAAATACTTGGACGGCCAGAGCTTCCCAGCCGCCAGTGGAGCCGCCGTAGGTAAACCGGGCCCAGCCTTGGCCGATGCCCCGAAAACGCTTCTCGATCTCGGGCAACAGTTCATACATGATCGCATCGCCGTACGGTCCTTGGCTGGCCGAGTTCACGGCGTAGGAATCGTCATAATAGGGAGTGGCATGCTGGATTTCCACCACCAAAAAGCGCGGGAAATTGCTACTGGTCCATTTTTTGTAAAAACTATGGGCTTCTTGCTGAACAATTTGGTTATACCCAGTCAACTTGAACCGCTCGATGTAGTCAGGCTTGAGGTTGGGATCGGGCGGCTCGACCCGGAAACCGTCGAAGTCGGCCGGGAAGTGGCCGTGGAACAGGCAAAGCGGATACCGGGCCTCGGGGTGCTCATCGAAGCCGTCGGGCACCAAGATATGCGCGCCCAAGTACATGTCGCGCCCCCAAAACTTGGAAAGTTTTTCGCTCCTGATCTTGATGTGCTTGATAAATTTAGTGTCTTTGGGGGCCTCAACCGGCGGGATGAGTTTGTCCAGCTCCACGGCGATAGTGCCGCCCTTAGCCGGATCGATGCGCACTTTTTTGGGAGTGCTGTACAAATTGCCCGGCTCGGCGTTCCATTGTTGGCCGGCACCCCGCTCCATTGGCAGTTTCACGGTATGGCCAGTGGCGAGGTTGAACGTGGCATAGACATGCAGCACGGCCTGCACGTAATAGTCGCCAACGGGCACTTCAGCCAAACTTTTGACCGGATAGCCAAACACCTTGCCATCTACGGCAGCGGCCTGGCCCGGTTTCCAGTTTTCGACATCAATCCCGAAAGCCAACTGGGTATCGTGCCCATCTTTGAGCATAAAACGTGGCTCCGGGGTTTCTTGGGTGGACAACAACAGGATCAGCCGTCCGTCAAAGTAGGGCTTGCCCTCCGCAGCCGGGCTGGCCAATTGGCTCGGCTGGTAAGTAATGGAGAATTTGAGGCTGGTTTTTTGGGCCAAAGCCGGGCTGGCCAACCAAATAGCCAGCCAAACCGATAGACCGAGGTAGGTTTTGAGGTGCATAAAGGAGTGCGTTTAGAAAAACAATGCCTAAATATAGGTGGTAAGCATTAAGAAATGACTACTTTTAGTCGGTTGGGCTAAAATTGGTTGGGGCAACCATAAAATCAAGCAGCCTTATTGACCCGACCAATTGTTTTCAGTTAGGGTCAGGTGGCCTATCCATTCCAAATTGGATGCGCGGCAAAGATGAGAGTGGGGTAGGCGAGGGGCCAATTGAAAAAATTGGGGGAACAACTTTTGGAAGAGACCGCTGGAGCGCGCTAGCCTTGGCATACGGGCGCGCCAGCCACAGCCGTTAAAAAAACTTAATCGATGAACCGTTCGCACCGTTGGCCCGTTTTGGTTTTCAAGGCGCATGATAGCGGCGAGTCCCTCAACCTAAAAACCCCAAAAACATGTCTCATTTCAAATATATGTTTGCTGCCTTACTGGCAGGAATAGTGATGACCTCCTGTGCCCAGCAGAGTGGCCAGCCAGCCAGCCAGAACAAAGATGTGGCAAAAAATGTTAATCAAAGCAATCAAAACGATAAGAACAAAAACATGGAAGTAGCAACTTTTGGAGCAGGATGTTTCTGGTGCGTTGAGGCAGTGTTTCAGCGGGTAGAAGGTGTAGAAAAGGTGGTTTCGGGTTATGCGGGCGGCCACGTAGTGAACCCCACGTACGAGCAGGTGTGCGACAAGACCACTGGCCACGCCGAAGTGACCCAGATCACTTTTGACCCGGCCAAGGTGAGTTTTGCCGAGTTGTTGGAGATTTTCTGGAAAACCCACGACCCCACCACTCTCAACCGCCAAGGCAACGACGAAGGCCCCCAGTACCGTTCGGCCATTTATTACCACAGTGAGCAGCAAAAAACGGCAGCCGACAAGTACAAACAAGAACTGACAGCGGCCCAAATTTGGTCTAATCCGATTGTGACCGAGATCGCACCGTTGACCAAGTTTTACCCTGCGGAGGCATATCACCAAGATTATTACAACCAAAATGCTAGCAAAAACTCATATTGCTCCTTTGTAATCACCCCCAAGCTGGAGAAATTCAGAAAGGTGTTCAAGGATAAATTAAAAGCCGAGAAATAAGTTCCAACGGGC